>CAMAWZ010000185.1 GCA_945861995.1 Pseudorhodobacter antarcticus | reverse complement strand
CCTGTAATGGGCGAGACGATTTTGGGGACGGGTTTTGCACTTGGGCCAGGGGGAAAAGGGTCTAACCAATCTGTCGCAGCCGCAAAAGTGGGGGGGATGTGCATTTCATCACCCGCCTTGGCCGCGATGATTTTGCAAAGCTGGCGCAGGGCGTTTGGGCAAAGGCAGGGGTGCGCCCTGCGGTGATTGAAGATGAGGGCAGCTATACGGGGGCTGCGATGATCTTTGTCGATCAGGCCAGCGGCGATAACGCGATAATTGTCGCGCCTGGTGCTGCGGGGCGAATATCGCCCGAAGATGTTGCCGCCCATGAATCCCTGATTGCCCGCGCGGGGATCTTTATAACTCAACTTGAACAGCCCCTGCCCGCTGCCGAAACGGGTCTTGCCTTGGCGCGCAAACATGGGGTCATGACCATTCTGAACCCCGCCCCCGCTGCCCCCCTCACCGATAGAATGCTGGCGCTGTGCGACATCATCACGCCGAATGAGACCGAAGCCGAGGCGCTGACAGGGGTGAAAGTAACCGACCGCGCCAGCGCCGAAGCCGCCGCTGATGCGCTGATGGCGCGGGGCGTTGGTGCGGTTGTGCTGACTTTGGGGGAACGGGGCGTTTTGTATCGCGGCGCAAAGGGCAGTTTGCACGTTCCCGCCTTTAACGCAGGCCCCGTTGTCGAAACCACGGGCGCGGGCGATGCCTTTAACGGAGGGCTTGCCGTGGCCTTGGCCGAAGGGCGCGAGATGAGCGATGCATTGCGCTTTGGCTGCGCGGTGGCGGGCATTTCCGTCACCCGCGCGGGGGCGGCGGCATCAATGCCGTCGCGGGCAGAGGTGGATGCGCTGTTGGCAGCGGTCTAGGCACCTAGAAGGGGGCGTTGCCCCCTTGGCCTTCGGCCTTACCCCCAGGATATTTGAAGAGTTAGGAAGCCGGCAGAAAAAATGTCTGCGTGCTTCCTAACTCTTCAAATATCCTGGGGGAAGCCTGCTTGCAGGCTGGGGGCAAAGCCCCCTTTGCGCGCCAAGGCATCAAAACTCCCACCACATATGGGAACGGCGCTGGGATATGCTGGGGTGCGTCGCTTCGGATGCGTCGCGCCCGATCTTGCGCCTCGCGCGCGATATGAACCACAGGCCAAAACCGCGCCATGTGCCGACCATGGGCGCATTCACATCGCAGGGAAATTGCGCGCGCCAGTTTTCAGGCAGGTTTAGCCCCATATCTTCGGCCCGTTCCAGCATCCATGTCAGCGGAACATTGGCCAATGTGCGGCATTCGGGGTAGCGGCCAATATTGCCGCCGATATCACCATGCGTGCCAGCAAACCAAACTTGTTGCACCCGCGCCGCGCTGTCTGGATGACTTTCCCACAATTCAGGAGCAAAAGCAGCGCGGGTTTCATCGGCGGCAAGGGCGTGAAAGCCCGCATCGACCACTTCGGACAGATAATTGTCAGGAAAATCATGCACCTTGGACACAAACCGCCATAAAATTGGCACGCGCAGGCCCAGTGCTTTGACAGTATCCCACACACCCACCATGCGAATGCGCGTAGCCGGATGGCAGTACAACTGTGCAAATGCGCGCGCGGCGGGCCGTGTGCCGCCGCGCATGTAGTGGCGAAAGGCAAGGTTGACTGCGCTTTGTGTGGCATGGCTGTGTTTGAGCAACCCCACGCGCCCCAGCATCCCCGCCAGCGCGCGCACGGCATAAGCCCCACGCGAATATCCGAACAGAAAAATGCGATCCCCTTCGCGGTAGTGACTGGCCAGCCAGCCATAGGCGCGCAGAATTTGCGGGTTCACGCCCCGCCCTTCGATAATGTGAATACCCCTGCGCCAGCTTTCCCATTGCTGGCCCGGCTCGTAATAGACATTTTGCAAAGAATGGCGGTGGCGCGTGCCGTTTTGTGTCAGCAGATGATACAGAAGGCCCGCGTTGCCCTCTTGCCCCGCCTGCAAGGTGGACAGCGTGCCGTCTAGAATAATCACATGATCGACCGAGCTGCGCAAGCCGCTGGCGGGCACAGCGGCGGCGGCGGTTTCCACCGTGACATAGCCGTTCCACCAGCGCCGCGCGCGTTCCACCAGCGACATGCGTTTTACCCTTGCCAAACCACTTCACCCAAGTTTGCCCTAGGCTTCCGAATACAGCGTTAACGGCGCGATCCGCAAATTTTGCCGCATTACAGATCAGCACATATGAAAAAAACGCCCCGGAAGGGGCGTTTTATGACGTAATGTCGCGGGCTTTGTGCGCGGAATTTTATACGCCAAGGCCCAAGACTGTGACCATGCCCAATTCACCAAATCCGTTAAAGCGGCTATTGGTGACGGTGGAATAGCTGCCCATTCCCGCCACAACCACGTAATCGCCTTCTGCGATGTCGGCAGGAAATGGCACTTCGCCCGGCAGACGGTCAACGGAATCGCAGGTGGGGCCAAACGTGACGCGGGCGCGAATGGGCGCGCTGCGCGGCACAAGGGTTTCGGACAGCACAGTAATGCGGTCAATAATGCCGATTTGGCTGAATTCAAACATCGCGCCGTAGATGCCGTCGTTCAGGAACACATGGTTTTCATCGCGCACCGACTTGACGCGCGCAACCAATGTATAGGCATCACCGCACAGCGCGCGGCCAGGCTCGCACACCAAGGCTGGCAGATCGCCGCCAAAGGCCGCGCGGGCGGTATCGGCAATAACCTTGAAAATTGCGTCAAAATTTGGCGCGGTTTGCGCATCGCGGTGGCTGGGGAAGCCGCCGCCCACGTTCAGGCGGGCGATTTTGACACCGGCCGCGCGCGCGATAACCGCCGCCTCGCGGATATAGGCGGCCCAAACCTGCGCATCATTGCACTGGGTGCCGCCGTGGAACGTCAGCGAAGGGGTAAAGCCCGCCGCCGCCACAGCGCGCAAAAGCTCGGCCGCCTGCTCGCTGGTCGCGCCGAACTTTGCGCCAAAGTTATAGGCCGCACCCTGAACGGGCAGCTTGAACCGCACCGAGATTTCGACCCGTTGCCCGCCAATTTGAACGGGCACCATCGCAGTTAGTTTGGCCAGCTCCGAGGCGCTGTCCACCGAATAGACGGTGACCTTATGACCCACCGCAAAATGAATCTCGCTGCGCGAGCGGATGGGGTTGTGATAGTGAATAGCCGCGTCAGGCGACAGGCGGCGGATCAGCGCAATTTCAAAAGGCGATGCACAATCAAAGCCTTGCACGCCAGCGGTGACCAGATTTTCGATCATCTCTTCGGTGGGGTTGGATTTGACCGCATAGGTCACCAACCCAGGAAATCCCGCCAAAAAGCGGCGCGCCACAGATTGCACGGCAGCGGGAGAAAAGAACAATACGGGGTTTTCTGGCGCTTCGGCGCGCAGATATTCGGTCGGATTGGTCCAGATTGTTTTCGACAGTCCCATCGGCGTTTCCTTTCGGCCAATAAGACGCTGAAGCCGCAAAATTGCAGTCCCAGCGCGGTTTTTCCAACCAGGCCAGGTGCGTATGAGCCGCCCTTTTCCTGCCATTTCAGAATGCCGCATATGCGGCACAACTTCACCGAACAAAACTATATAAATGGCGCGAAAAGTCGTTATAATGACGAAACGGCACTACATATTGCAAGGTGCCAAGTCAGAGGTGCATATGGATGATTTGGACAATAGCATTTTGGCCCTTTTGGGGGCGGATGCACGGATTTCTGTGGCGACTTTGGCGCGCAGGCTGAAGGTGGCAAGGTCGACCATCCAAGCGCGGCTAGAGCGTTTAGAGGTCACGGGCGTGATCGCGGGTTACACCGTGAAACTGGGCGAGGCTGCCCGGCAGGGCCGCTTGCGCGCATCGGTATTACTGACGATTGAACCGCGTGCACAGGCGGCGATTTTGGCGCGGCTGAAATCCATCCCCGAGGTGGAGCGGGTGTTCTCAACTTCGGGCCGCGTCGATTTGCTGCTACAGATCGCGACAGCGAATACATCGGTTCTTGACGCGGTGCTGGATCAGATCGGGCAAATGGCGGGGGTGAAATCATCCGAAAGCCTGATCCATCTTTCGACCCGTCTGGATCGGGCGGTATAGGTGCCTGCGGGATAGGTATTTGGGCCAAAATGAAAGCGCAGTCTAAAAAGCGCAGACTAAAAAGCCCGAACTAAAAAAGCTAGTCTTGGCCTTTTCGCAGAGGTTCGCTATGGCTGGACCAAAGATGAGGTGAAGCAATGCCAATGGAAAAGAACTTTGACGCAAGCGCCGCCGAGGCGCGAATTTCGGCCCTTTGGCAGGACCGCAAGGTCGGCGCGGCGGGCGCGAATGCCAAGGCAGGCGCAGAGGCGTTTTCCATTATGATCCCGCCGCCCAATGTGACGGGTTCGCTGCATATGGGCCACGCGTTCAACAACACGCTGCAGGATATTCTGATCCGCTGGCACCGTATGCGGGGCCATGACACGCTGTGGCAGGTGGGCACCGATCATGCAGGCATTGCGACGCAGATGGTGGTGGAAAGGGAGCTTGCCAAATCGCAGGCCCCCACGCGCCGCGAAATGGGGCGCGAGGCGTTTTTGGCCAAAGTTTGGGAGTGGAAGGATCAATCAGGCGGCACGATCATCAACCAGCTGAAACGCCTTGGCGCTAGCTGCGATTGGGACCGCGAGGCGTTCACCATGTCGGGGAACTTCCCCGATGCGGTGATCAAGGTTTTCGTCGATATGTATAACAAGGGCCTAATCTATCGCGGCAAGCGTTTGGTCAACTGGGACCCGCACTTTGAAACCGCTATTTCGGATTTGGAAGTCGAAAATACCGAAGTTGCGGGCCATATGTGGCATTTCAAATATCGCCTCGCGGGAGGCGAGACATATGAGTATGTCGAACGGGACGCGGACGGCGCGGTGGTGCTACGCGAGACGCGCGATTACATTTCCATCGCCACCACGCGGCCTGAGACCATGCTGGGGGATGGTGCGGTTGCGGTGAACCCGTCTGATCCCCGCTATGCCCCGATTGTGGGCAAGATGGTGCATCTGCCGCTGTGCGACCGACTGATCCCGATTATTGCCGATGAATACCCAGACCCTGCCCTTGGGTCGGGCGCGGTGAAAATCACGGGCGCGCATGATGTTAACGACTACCTCGTGGCCAAACGCGCAAACCTGCCCCTTTACCGCCTGATGGACACGCGCGGCGCGATGCGCAGCGATGGCGCGCCTTATGAGCAGGCCGTGGCGCGGGCACGCGA
>CAMAWZ010000184.1 GCA_945861995.1 Pseudorhodobacter antarcticus | reverse complement strand
CACACGGTCGGATTCGCGGGCGTAAAGCAGGGAGAGCAGGCGATAGTGGCAGGTGACATCGCCGTCCAGCCCCGCCAGCGCCGCGCTGGGCCGCCCGCCGCCAAGGGCGTGGATCACCAAAGGCAGCGCAATTTGATCCAGCCATGGATACAGCTCTTGGATCACCACCTGCGCCGGGGTACGGTCGCGGATCGTGCAGGCCGTGTCCAAAAACCGCCTTCCAAAAGCAGGGGCCGACGCCCCAAAAAACCAGCCTGCGTTGAAACACATATAGCGCTGCCAATACTCATCGGGCTGGGCCGTATCGATGGTGGGGGCAATATCCAGCCCCATCAGATCAAAGAGGGACTTCCACGTGTCATAATAGCTGGGGCCATACAGCTCGATTGTTGGCCAAGTGCCTTCACGCCGCATCGAAGCGGAGGGTTTGCTAAAGTCAAACCCCACCGTGCCCAAATCGCCCGTGATCAGCGTGTCGGTATCCAAAAACAAAAACGGCGCATCGGGCATGGCGGATAGGCATTCCATTTTGTTGCCAATCGCATAGGGCGCGCCGAACTGGTGGGAGTCAAAGGGGATAAATTCGCCCCCGATGCTAAGCAGCGCCTCGCGCAGGGGCCCGTTTGGAATGCGCGGATCCTTCGGCCACAGCCGCCCGGGCTGGGGTTCGGCCAACAAAACGCGGCCTTGAAAGTCAGGGTTGCTTGCCCGCAGGCTGGCCAGCAGCAGGGCCGCCTCAAACCCAAGCCGCCCCGCTTGGGCTACGGCGATGATGTTGAACTGGGGCGATTTTTCGGAGACTTTTGTAGGGGTAGGGGCCATCTGCAACCTTAGGCTTTCCCCCCTTATGCCTGATCAGCTTGGCGGGGTAAAGCGCAAGGACAGGCAGGACATACCGCCATCAAGTTTGGCGCATTCGCTGTTGCCAATCTCGCGCACGTCGTATCCGGCGCCCACCAGCGCATCGCGCGTGCGCGCAAATCCTGCTGCCATCAGCACCAGATTGTTAAAGCGAATGGCGTTGGCGGCGGCCTCTTCGCCAGCCCCCGTATGGATCACGCGGTAGCCGTCAAAGCAGCCAGAGGCAGCAAGGCGCGGCGTGGCAAGGATGGTTTCCTCGTCCATCAGGCTGCAATCGGTTTTGAAATGCAAAACGCCAGCAGGCGTAAACACTTCGCGCGTTTTGATGCCCCAATCCGCCAAAATTCCTGCAAGTTCGGCAATGCCCGCGCCATTGGTGCGGGCGGACCTGCCAACCAGCACCTTGCCCTCGCACATCAGAATATCGCCTGCCTCAATAAAGCTGTCTGCGCCCGTGATGTGGCGCAAATTTGGGTAAAGCGCCGCCAGATGCGGGGCCATTTCCCCTGACTCGCCCAAACGGCTGGGCGCGCCGGGGCGCATGATCACCGCCCCTTCGGGCAGGCACAGCGCCGTATCCTCAACAAAGACGCTGTCAGGAAAGCTAGGCAGGGCGGGCAGCTCTATCACCTGTGCTCCCGTTTGTGCCAAGGCTGCCGAATAGTCTCCATGATGGCGCAGCATCAGCGCCAAATCGGGCGCGCCTGTGTCGACTGCGCGCAACCCGTCCAAAATGCTGGGCGCGGGCAGGCGCGTGATGGCATGAGTAAAGGAATAAGACCGCATCAAAACCCCACGTCTTTGCTGGTTCCGCCACCCTGCCATGCTTTTGCAAGGTTTGAAAAGCGGGTAAATTGCCCTTCGAACGCCAATTCAACCGACCCAATTGGCCCGTGGCGCTGTTTGCCGATAATGACTTCGGCCTTGCCATGCACCTGTTCCATCACTGCCTGCCACTGCGCCATTTTGTCCAGTTCGTGATCGCCCGGCTTTTCGCGTTCTTTGTAATATTCATCGCGATACACAAACATCACCACATCGGCGTCTTGTTCGATCGATCCTGATTCGCGCAGGTCTGACAGTTGCGGGCGCTTATCCTCGCGGCTTTCCACTTGGCGCGACAGCTGCGACAGGGCCACGACGGGGATGTTCAATTCCTTGGCAATGGCTTTCAGACCTTGGGTGATTTCGGAAACTTCCTGCACGCGGTTTTCTTTGCTAGACCCCTTCAGAAGCTGCAAATAGTCAATAATCAGCACGTCCAGCCCATGCGTGCGCTTTAGCCGGCGCGCGCGCGCAGCTACTTGGGATATGGGCAGGGCAGGGGTATCGTCGATAAACAACGGGCAAGTTTCCAGCGACTTTGCCGCCTCAACAAAGCGGCGAAACTCGCCTTCGGTCATATCGCCGCGCCTGATTTGTTCAGACGGTATTTCGGCGGCTTCAGACAAGATACGCGCGGCCAGCTGCTCGGCGCTCATTTCCAAACTGAAAAAGCCTACAACCCCGCCTTGAACACTGCCCTGATCGCCATTGGGCAGCACACCGCGCAGGTGCGCTTTGGCAATGTTAAAGGCGATGTTGGTGGCAAGCGAGGTTTTGCCCATAGACGGGCGGCCTGCCAGGATCAGCAAATCTGACGGGTGCAGCCCCCCCAGTTTCTTGTCCAGATCAATTAAACCCGTTGAAATGCCCGCCAATCCACCATCGCGCTGATAGGCGGCATTGGCCACATCAACCGCCTGCGTGACGGCTTTTAGAAAAGATTGAAAGCCGCGCTCGGCCACGCCCTGTTCGCCCAGCTTGTACAGGCGTTGCTCGGCCTCGATGATCTGTTCTTTCGGCTCGCTGTCCACCTCGACCTTGCCCGCCTTGGCGGCAATATCGCGGCCCAGCGCGATCAATTCGCGCCGCACAGCCAGATCGTAAATCATCTGCGCATAATCGCGCGCCGCATAGGCCGAAATCGCAGCCCCCGCCAGGCGCACCAGATAAGACGGCCCGCCCAATTCTTTCAGACCCTCGTCGTCTTCGAAAAAGGGTTTTAGGGTGACAGGGCTGACAATGGCGTTCTTTTGAATGCGCGCGCTTGCGCGTTCAAAAATGCGCTGATGGACGGGGTCAAAGAAATGTTCGGGTTTCACCAAGCTGCTGATGCGATCATAGACATCATTGTTGGTCAAAATCGCGCCCAAAAGCTGCTGCTCGGCCTCGATATTTTGGGGCAGAACATCGGTCTGCGCGGCCTCAATCGCGGGGGGGAGGATCTGGCGCAGCGTGGCAACTTCGTTCATCGCGTCCTCTTTTCTGGCCAGATTTGGTCCAAAGCAAACCCCTAGTTACTGCGCCAAAGGCTCCCCTGCAATGTTGATAACTTTGGGGGGATCAGCGCGTATAATCGCAAAACACAGAACTTATTGGGTAAACTTCTCCCAACACCTACCACATCTTGCGGCCAAAAGCGAGCAGTCTAGGCTTAAAGCAACCTTATCCCCAAAGTCTGCATAGGCCCGTCCCCTGAAAAAACGACTCGGCGCGCGCCTCTTGCCATGCACGGGGGTTTTGCAAAAACGTCTCCACCTCGGATAAGGTGGCGGTGTCAAATACCCCTTGCGCGCGCGCTTCGGCCAAGACATCCCACCATGTGCACAAATGGTGCAAGGCCACGCCGTGACCTGCCAACCGCTGCGACGTTTCAGGAAAAATCCCATAATAAACGATCACTGCGGTATGCGCTCAGGTGGCCCCCGTCTCGCGGATGGCATCGACAAACGACAATTTCGATCCGCCGTCCGTGGTTAAATCTTCAACCAACAGCACGCGTTCACCTTCGCGCATCACGCCTTCAATGCGGGCATTGCGCCCATAACCTTTCGGTTTTTTGCGCACATAGGTCATGGGCAGGGCCATGCGCTCGGCCACAAGCGCGGCAAAGGGGATGCCCGCTGTCTCGCCGCCCGCGATATTGTCAAATGCCTCGAACCCCACGTTGCGCATCACTGTAACGCTAAGAAAGTCCATCAAGGTCGAACGGATCCGCGGATAGGAAATCAACTTGCGGCAATCAATATAGGTGGGGCTCAGCAGGCCAGACGCCAGAATAAAGGGCTGGGCTGCGTTGAAATGCACGGCCTTTATTTCCAAAAGTGCGCGCGCGGTCAGGCGGGCGATTTCATCGGCAGGGGGGAAGGACGTGGGGATCATCACTATGCCTTTCACGCTTTCATTTTGGCTAAAATACCTGCGCCGCAGGCATCTGTCCTCACCACCAAAAACCTTGGGCGCGAATATGTAAGCCTATGTGAAATCAAGGGGTAACCTGCCAAAACACAGGAAAGCCAGGGTTGAATATGGTGACTGGCCCCGCGCCTGTGTCCAGCTTTTCGGGCCAAATCGTGGCGGTATCAGATTTGCTCAGGATGAGGGTTTTTTCCGATACGGGCAGGCGGTAAAACGCCGCCCCAAAGCGCGAGGTGAACCCTGCCAAACGATCAAGCGCATCCAATTCTTCAAACACATGTGCCAGCAGCGGCATTGTATTGGTGGCTGTAAAGCACCCTGCGCAGCCGCAGGAATGCTCTTTCAATGCGTCGATATGCGGGGCAGAATCGGTGCCCAAGAAAAACCGCGCCTCACCGCTGGTGGCAGCCTGCCGCAGGGCCAAGCGGTGGCTTTCGCGCTTGGCCACGGGCAGGCAGTAGTAATGCGGTTTGATCCCGCCCGAAAGGATGTGATTGCGGTTGATAATCAAATGATGCGTGGTGATCGTTGCCGCCAGATTATCGCCGCCCGTACGGGCGTAATCCACGCCTTGCGAGGTTGTGATGTGTTCCATCACCACGCGAAGGCTTGGCAGGCGGCGGCGCAGCGGGTCTAGAACAGTGTCGATGAACACCGCTTCGCGGTCAAAGATATCAACCTCGGGGTCGGTCACTTCGTTGTGGATGCACAGCGGCAGACCAATTTCGGCCATTTTCTCCAGCACGGGCAATACGCGGGTCACATCGCGCACCCCGCCGTGCGAATTGGTGGTGGCCCCTGCGGGGTAAAGTTTCACCGCATGTATCACCCCTGCGGCGTGGGCGGCGGCGACATCGGCGGCATCGGTGCCCTCGGTCAGGTAAAGCGTCATCAGCGGGGTGAAATCTGCGTCTTTGGGCAGGGCGGCCATAATGCGCGCGCGGTAGGCCTGCGCGCCCGCCATTGTGACCACGGGCGGCACCAAATTGGGCATAATGATCGCCCGCCCAAAATGGCGCGCGGTTTCGGGCAGAACCCCTGCCAGCATCGCGCCATCGCGCAGATGCAGGTGCATATCGTCTGGGCGCGGAATGGTCAGCCTGTCTGTCATGTGTGCGGGTTAGCGCAAACGCGCGCGTATTTCCAGATG
>CAMAWZ010000183.1 GCA_945861995.1 Pseudorhodobacter antarcticus | reverse complement strand
TAAAGGGTGTTGTGCTGGAAGAAGGATCGGTGGGCAGCCATGCCGCCATTGTGGCGCGCGCGCTGGCCATTCCGATGGTTATCCATGCCGAGCGCGTCACGACCGAGGCGCTGAACGGGGATCCGATCCTTGTAGACGGGGATCAGGGCGTGGCACATCTGCGCCCCGAAGAAACAGTATCGCGATCATTCCGCGATAAAATCGCCATGCAAGCCAAGGCGCAAGAACGCTTTGCCAGCCTGCGCGATTTGCCAGCCACTACGCGGGACGGCGTGCGCATTGGTCTGCAAATGAACGCGGGGCTGATGGCCGATTTGCCATCACTCGTTGGGTCTGGGGCCGAGGGCGTGGGGCTGTTTCGCACGGAACTGCAGTTTCTGGTGCGCAGCCAAATGCCGCGCCGCGAGGAACTTGTCGCGCTGTATTCGCGTGTGATGGAAGCATCAAAAGGCCTGCCCGTCGCCTTTCGCACGCTGGACATCGGCAGCGACAAAGTGCTGCCCTATATGAAACCGCAAGACGAGCCGAACCCCGCGATGGGCTGGCGCGCCATTCGCGTGGGCCTTGATAAACCTGGTGTTCTGCGGATGCAGTTGCAGGCGCTGATCCGCGCGGCAGCGGGGCGGCCTTTGCAGGTGATGTTTCCCTTTGTGGCCGAGTTTTCCGAATTTCAGGCGGCGCGCGGCCTGCTGCTGCGCGAGATTCACCGCGAGAAATCATTGGGCCATAAAGTGCCAGACAAGCTGGAAATCGGCGCAATGCTGGAAATGCCCAGCCTTGCCTATGCGCCTGATGCATTTTTTCAGATGGCCGATTTCATCTCGATTGGCGGGAATGATCTAAAACAGTTCTTCTTTGCCGCCGACCGCGAGAATGAGCGCGTGCGCAAGCGGTATGATGTTTTGAACACATCGTTCCTGACCTTTTTGCAATTTGTCATCGCGCGCTGCGCGGCATCAAATACGCGGCTCTCCTTTTGCGGTGAAGATGCAGGTCGCCCGCTGGAGGCGCTGGCCTTTGCCGCCATTGGGCTGCGCAATCTGTCCATGCGCCCAGCCTCGATTGGCCCCGTCAAAGAAATACTGCGCAGCGTGGATTTAGGCGCAGCGCAGAAGGTCATTTATGCCGCAAGGACAAGCGGTGCGGAAACTGTGCGCGAAGTTCTGGCCGATTGGCTGGCGTGGCAGACGGCATAAGGGGCCAGATAGGGGGCCAGCCCCCTCACCTGTTTGCAAAGGGGCAAACAGGTTCACCCCCGGGATATTTAGAAAAAAGAGAAATGGCTTAGCGCGCTTTGGTAATTTTGGGCGCGCAGGCCGCTTCAAATGCCTTGGCGACCGCTTCGCCGCCATGGCTTTGCGCAAGGCGCATCAGGGCAAAGCGGATGCGGGCAATTTCGGTATAGTATGACACATAGGCGGCATTGATCGCGGCACCCGACGCTGCGCCCAAGACAGGCACTGTTTGCGCCGCCAGCTTTTGCCCCAGCACAAGTGCCAGTCGCGGGGCCACTGTGGCGATAATTTTGTGCACTGCGTGCCCCGTCAGCGCAAGGCGGGCGGAAAGAAAGGCAGTGTTCATACCATCATCTTGAGTTAGCGGGCTGGCATCGGAGAATACCTCTAGGCAGGCGGCGCGGATACCATCGCTATCTGGATCAAAGCCGGCGCTGCGCGCTTCGGCCCTGATTGCATGCAGAAAAACGGTGACGGTGACGGGCAGTTCCATAAGCGAGCTGGCAAGCCCCCCCGCCCCACCCGCCGCGCCTGTGGCCATGGCCGCTGCCATCACCCCGCCGCGGCCCAAATGGGGGCCTTTTTCGGTGTGCCCAGCAAAAATATGCGCCCGTGTCAGGGCCGCAACAATCGCCCTTTCGATCTGCGCGCGAAACTGCGGGGGCAAGCGTTTCATCTGGGATTCAAGCGTGCCGCCAAAGCGCTGCATGACGGTGATCACAGGGCCGTTCGCACGGCGGTAGGCACGGGCCAGATCCGCAATTTCGCGCGCGAGGTCAAGTTTGGGGGCGGTGGGAAGATTGCTCATAGCGGCAATGTGGCCCTTATGCCGCCTTCATACAAGGCATCACCCGGCAAAATCACCAGTGCGGGGGGGGCACATTGGCGGAAGGCGGCTCGAGCCCTGTATCTTCACGCTGGGCTTCGCGCAGGGCCAGCATTTCGGTGAGCCGCGTCAAACGATCCATCTCGCGCCCTTGCGCGGCCACGATGTCCGACAAATCATCCACCGCGCGGATCAGGTGCGCGATACGTTCTTCCAGTGCAGTGTTATTGGTCATGCGCGCCCCGCTACTTGCCCCGCCCTTCCCCATCCGCTACAGCAGGTTGAGCAAAAACCAAAGGGCAAAGCCATGTCTGAAGAAAATTTGGCGGCACATTCGGGGCAGAAAAAACCAAAGGGCGAACGCCGACCGCGCGCCGAAACTCCGCGCGGATGTCGCGATTACTTTGGTGCGGAAGTGACAGCGCGGCGTGATATGCTGGCGGCGATTACGAGTGTCTATCATCGCTATGGCTTTGACCCGCTGGAAACAAGCGCGGTGGAAACCGTGGAAGCTTTGGGCAAGTTTTTGCCCGATGTCGACAGGCCCAATGAGGGCGTGTTTGGCTGGCAGGAAAATGAAGGCGAGGGGGATCAGACGGGCGGCGGTTGGCTGGCCCTGCGCTATGATCTGACTGCGCCTTTGGCCCGCGTGGCGGCGCAATATCGCAATGATCTGCCCACCCCGTACCGCCGTTATGCCTTTGGCCCTGTTTGGCGCAACGAAAAACCGGGGCCAGGGCGGTTTCGTCAGTTTTATCAATGCGATGCCGATACGGTGGGGGCGGCGAGTGTCGCAGCGGACGCCGAGATTTGCGCCATGCTGGCGGAAGCGCTAGAGGCCGCCGGGATTGAGCGCGGCGACTATGTGATCAAAGTGAACAATCGTAAAGTATTGAACGGGGTGATGGAGGTGGCAGGCGTGCTAGACCCGTCAGACCCCGATAAGTTCGCCCATGAACGCGGCATTGTTCTGCGGGCAATCGATAAAATGGATCGCCTTGGCGCGGACGGCGTACGCGCGCTGCTGGGCGGGGGGCGCAAAGATGAGAGTGGCGATTTTACGAAGGGTGCTGGGCTGAGCGACGCACAGGCTGAGGTGGTCATGGGGTTTACCACAGCACGCCGCGAGACGGGGGCCGCCACCTTGGCGCGCCTGCGCGAGCTTGTTGGCCCATCAGCAATGGGCAGCGAAGGGGTGGAAGAGCTTGCCGAGATTGCTGCCCTGCTCGCAGCCCAAGGCTACGGCCCTGACCGTATCATCCTTGATCCAGGGGTCGTTCGCGGCCTTGGCTATTACACTGGCCCCGTTTACGAGGCTGAACTTACCTTTGAAATCCTTGATGAAAAGGGCCGCAAGCGGCAGTTTGGCTCGGTCGCGGGCGGCGGGCGTTATGACGATTTGGTCAAGCGGTTTACAGGGCAAGCTGTGCCTGCCACGGGTGTGTCCATCGGCGTTGATCGTTTGCTTGCGGCGCTGGCGGCTAAGGGGCGCGGCGCGGTGGGTGCGGCGGGGCCTGTCGTGGTCACAGTCATGGATCGCGACCGCATGGCCGATTACATGGCCATGGTCGGGGATTTGCGCGCGGCAGGTATCCGCGCCGAGGTTTACCTTGGCAACCCCAAGCAATTTGGCAACCAACTCAAATACGCCGATAAGCGCGCCAGCCCCATTGCGGTGATCCAAGGCGGGGATGAGGCGGCAAAAGGAACGGTCGTTCTGAAAGACCTGATCCTTGGCTCGCAGATTGCCCAAAACGCCACGCTAGAGGAATGGAAAGACCGCCCCGCACAGGTAGAAGTGCCGCGCAGCGATCTGGTAAGCGCTGTGCAAAAGATGCTTGGCGGCGGGAATTAAGGGGCACATGGCATCCAAGGCCGCCATACGCTTTGAGGCTGACCGCCTGTTCACAATGTTTCAGGCAGCAGGCGCTGTGCCTGTGGATGCAGATATTCTGCTGCCTGCTGAAACGCTGCTGGACCTTTATGGCGAGGATATCCGCGCGCGCGCCTATGTCACCCACGACCCGGTGCGCGGCGAGATGATGCTGCGCCCTGATTTCACCGTGCCCGTTGTGCAGGCGCATATGAAAGGCGGCGCTGATCCCGCAAGATACTGTTACATGGGCAAGGTGTTTCGCGCCCAAGATCATGTGGCAGATATCAGCGGCGCGCGACCACCCGAATATCTGCAAGTGGGCTTCGAAGTGTTTGATCGCAGCGCGCCACAAGCTGCCGATGCCGAGGTTTTCGCCCTGATTGCAGGCGCGCTGTCGGGCCTGCCCTTGCGCGCCGTGACGGGGGATATGGGCATTTTGCTGGCCGCTGTGCAGGGGCTAAGCACAACGCCCGCCCGCAAGGCCGCCCTTTTGCGGCACGTCTGGCGGCCACAGCGGTTTTTGTCGCTGCTGAACCGATTTGCGGGCCGCAGCCCTGTGCCGCCTGCCCGCAGCGCGCTGTTGCAGCGCCTGTCGAATGGCGACATTGCCGCCCAAGTCGCCAATGCCGCCCCCATGATCGGCTTGCGCAGCGAGGGTGAGATCGCCGCGCGCGCAAGTGCTCTGATGGAAGATGCCAAAGCCCCGCCACTCCCCGCAGGCGAGGCTGATTTGCTGACCGCCCTTTTGTCGCTGACATCCAGTTGCGACGCTGCCTTGGGGCAATTGCAGCTTATGGCCCAAAAAATGCCCAGCCTTGATGGCGCAACCCACCGCTTTGCACAGCGTCTTGGCGCTTTGCGCGCGCACGGTGTGGATACAGCCAGCCTGCCTTTTGAAGCAAGCCTTGGCCGCGCGTCGATGGAATATTACGATGGCTTTGTGTTTTCCTTTACGGGCGCGGCAGAATTGCCCCCCTATGCCAGCGGTGGGCGCTATGATGCACTGACCCAAGTTCTGGGTGGAGGGCGGTCTATCCCCGCTGTGGGCGGTGTGATCCGCCCGCATTTGGTGGCAGCTTTGCGGGGCGCGCAATGAACAGCGGGGCGTTGAAAATTGGGGTTCCCTCGAAGGGCCGCTTGATGGAGCAAACGTTTGATTGGTTTGGCGCGCGCGGTCTAACAATGCGCCAGTCTGGCGAAGCGCGCGAATATGCGGGCGCAGTTTCGGGTATGCAGGGGTTGGAACTGGTGCTGCTTTCCGCAGGCGAAATCCCGCGCGAGCTGGCCGCAGGGCGCATTCATTTGGGCGTGACGGGCAGCGAT
>CAMAWZ010000182.1 GCA_945861995.1 Pseudorhodobacter antarcticus | reverse complement strand
CACTGGTCGGCGCGCTGGCCTATCGCGCCTATAGCGATTGGCAAGCAGGCAAATCCGCCACCGCCGAAGACGGCCCGCAAGCGGCTCTGCCGCCGCCAAGCCCCAATTTCCTGCCCGCCTCTGCCGAGGCGCAAGAAGATCTGGCCCTGCGCCTTGTGCAAGCGATGGTTGCTGCCACCAAGGCTGATGGCCGCGTCACCACCGCCGAGCGCGCGCGTATCATGGGCCAACTTCCCAACCTTGGGCTGGGCGACGAGGCGCAGGCGCTGATTGCTGCTGAAATCGACGCGCCTTTTGATGTGAACCGCATCGCCGCCCTTGCCCATACCGAAGAAGAGGCCGCCGAAATTTACGCAGCCTCGCTGTTGGTGGTCGATCCCGAAGCGCCTGCCGAAAAGGGCTATTTGGCCATGCTGGCCGCGCGGCTGAACCTTGACCAAGGCTTGGTCGAGCATCTGCACGCCAAAGCGGGCGCGCTGGCGTAACCCGCCACTGCTTGCTTCCCGTGCTAGGGGGGAGCGAAGCGGGAGGCTGGCCCCCCCAGCGGCATCCGCCATAAAGCCGCCCTTCATAAGTCCAGCCCGCCCTTGCCCTTGCAGGTGTAGGGTGGGCGTGATTGGTATGCGTAACAGCGTCAACCAAAGCGGGGGCGATTATGCGTGTGTTTATCAATGGGTTTGGGCGGATCGGGCGGTCGGTGCTGCGCGCCTATGCGGGCGATCTGGCAGTCGGCGGCACGCTGTTTGCTGGCCTTGAAATTGTCGGGATCAACGATATCGCGGCCGCTGATATGTGCGCCTATCTATTTGAATATGATAGCGTCTTTGGCCCGTGGCACGGCACGGTGGCGCTGGCGGATCACCCGCGCGCGCTGGTGGTCGATGGGCGCGCCATTCCGCTTTATCAGACGCCAGATATATCTGGCCTTGACCTAAGCGGTGTGGACGTTGTGATGGAATGCACGGGCCGCGCCGGCGCGCGCGATGTGGCCGCGCGCGGGCTGAAAGCAGGGGCGCGGCGCGTGCTGATCTCTGGCCCCTCGGACACCGCCGATTTTACCGTTGTTTTGGGCGCGAATGACGGGGCGCTGAAACATCAAACCATCGTCTCGAACGCGTCATGCACCACAAATGCACTGGCCCCTTTGGCGCGCCTGCTGGATGATACCTTTGGTATTGCCGCAGGCACGATGACGACGATTCACTGCTACACTGGCAGTCAGCCCACAGTAGATGCCCCTGCCGCCGATTTTGCCCGCTCGCGCGCCGCCGCCCTGTCGATGGTGCCCACCACCACCTCGGCGCAGCGCCTTTTGGATTTGGTGCTGCCGCAGATTGCGGGGCGCATCATCGGCTCGGCCGTGCGCGTGCCCACAGCCAGCGTTTCGGCTGTAGATTTGGCGGTGCTACTGAGCCGCCCCGCCACGGTAGAGGCCGTCAATACTGCCGTGCAACAGGCAGGCGGCGTGATTGGCTGGACAGATCGCGCGCTGGTGTCAACTGACCTGCGCGCACGGCGCGAAAGCATCATCATGGCCCTGCCAGAGTCGCATCTGTTACCCACCCCCCAAGGCCAGCTTTTGCGCGTGTTTGGATGGTATGATAATGAATGGGGGTTTTCGAACCGTATGTTGGATGTGGCATTGCGGATGGGCAACAATTCCTAACTTCTTGTAAGTTTGACTCGATTTTTTTAATCGCCTATGCACTTTTGGGTTGTTATAAGCACAACCAAAGCGGTTATTCTGCAGGAATGCACCATCCGCGCGGCAAAAGGTTAAGAGGGTTCGGTCAATGGTGCGTCGGATGTTTGGGTATATTTTTGCCGCTGTTTTGGCCAGTGTCACAGGGGCGAGTGTACCAGACAGCGCGTGGGCACAAGATGCCGCCGCTGCCCAAACGGCGATCCAACTTGCGGAACCTGCCCGCCAAACCATCGGCTGGGGCCGCATTTTCAACAACGATTACATGGGGGATAGCAAAGACCGCTGGCATTCCTCGTCCTACACCATTTCGCGCCTGCGCGGTCCCGAATGGACGGGCAGCCTGCCCAATACTTTTGGGCAGGTGCTGGAATTCCGCTTTCGCGCCGAAAGCATCACGCCAGAAAGCCTGTCTGCCCCCGCCGCCCAAGACCGCCGCTATGCGGGGGTGATGTCCTTTGGCTATCACAGCCATTCCAAATGGCGCGGGGATGAATTGTCGATGGGCGCGGATTTGGTGCTGATCGGCCCGCAATCGGGTCAAAGCCGGTTTCAAGACATGGTGCATGATTTTCTGGGCCTGCCCGATGGCGCGCCCAGTTATAACGCGCAGTTTGCCGATGCCACTTATGTTTCGGGCACGGCGGAACTGGGCCGCAAAATACCGATTTCCACAAACCTAACCCTACGCCCCTTTGTTGAAGGGCAAATCGGCTTTGAAACCATGGCGCGGGCGGGGGTTGACGTGACTTTGGGCAATTTGGCCAAGGACGGCTTGATGCTGCGCGATGTGACCACAGGCCAGCGCTACAGCGCGGTTCAGGGCCCGCTGGGTAAGGGGCTAAGCCTGACCTTTGGCGGGGATGTGGCGCGGGTTGCATCCAGTGTTTTGTTGCCAGAGGGCGGCGCAGTGACCGCGTCGCCCACACGCGCGCGCCTGCGGGCGGGGCTGAATTGGCAGGGCGATAATTCCTTTGTCTTTTTCGGTGCGACCTATCTTTCGCCCGAATTTCAACAGCAAAGCGAAGGACAAACCGTCGGATCTCTTAGCCTTTTGGTGCGGTTCTAGAATCTAAAGTATAAAAATTTCCTCCATTAGGTTACTTTTGCCACATTTCCGCCGCAATCTGTTCGTTAATGTTTCCTCATAAGAAACTATAAAAACGAGCAGGCATACAAAATGAACACGGGCTCTTTGGGCACGTTCGTCATTTCTTGGTCACAAACCGAAATTGATGGCGTGCAGTCTGCGCCACTGTCGCTGCTGAACGTGGGCGCGACATGGCGTTATAGCGGAGCAGTGGTGCGTGTGGATCGCCCCCAAGATGTGTTGATGCTGCAGGGGGCAGATGGCGCGGCAGATATGCGCAAACGTGCCGCGCGCACGGTGCGCCGCCTTGTTGGCGCGGCAATTGCGGGCCGTATGGGCGATGAAGATTCTGCGGGTGTTTACGGGCAAGCCCACCCAACCGATGCGCCTGATCAGTCCTTTATCGTGACGGACGGCATTCACAGCTATAACCTAACCCTCATTCCCGTGCCCGATACGGGGTCAAAACTGCTGATGCTGCTGGGCGAGATGCCGCCGCCTGACCAAGACCTGTGGGTCGTGCGCGCCGCCCTTGATAGCACCCATTCTGGCGCAGGGGCCCAAGTGGCGGGCGGGGTGATTTGCTTTACCCCAGATACGCTGATCGCCACCGAATACGGCCCCCGCGCGATTGCCCAGTTGCAAGCGGGTGATCGTATTTTGACCCGCGACAATGGTCCGCAGGAAATACTGTGGCGCGGCCACCGCAGGATGAGCGGCGCGCGCTTGCACGTTATGCCGCATCTGCGCCCGATCCGCTTTGCCAGCGGCGCGCTGGGCTTTGGCCGCCCCGATCAAGAGCCGCTCGTCTCGCCTCAGCACCGTATGCTGATCAAAGGGCAGGCGGCGCTGGCGCTGTTTAACACGCCCGAAGTGCTGGTTGCCGCGCAAGATTTGGTCAATGACCGCACGATCATGGTTGACCATTTGGTGCGCGAAGTGACCTATGTGCATATCTTGCTGGGCCAGCACAACATCGTTTGGGCCAATGGGCTGGAAACCGAAAGCTTCCATCCGTCGAACACGGCACTTGATACGGTGGCCGATGATCAGCGCGCGGGGCTTTTGGATATTCTACCCGAAATCGCACAGAATCCCCATGCTTATGGCGATTATGCCCGCCGCAATATCAGCGCCGCCGAGGCTGCGATTTTGCGCCACGAAATGCGCCACTAGCCCCGATAAGGGGGCGCACGCGCCCCTTGCTCCTTACCCGTTTAGGTATTTCTATCAGGCTGAAAGGGCGGGGTGTTGACTCTGAAAGCGCGGCTTGTATAAGCGCGCCACTCCCAGAGGCTACTCTGGGTCTTTTTATTGGTGTTGGTGGCCCCCGCAAGGGGTAACCTGTCGGGGCAAACGCCCAAAGGACAACGCCCTTCATCGGCAACGGCTTATGGCCCGCGCCCTAAATCGAAGGAGATCAGCCGTGACCAAACGCACGTCTGCCAAGTACAAAATTGACCGCCGTATGGGCGAAAACATTTGGGGCCGCCCCAAGTCGCCGGTAAACAAGCGCGAATACGGCCCAGGCCAGCACGGCCAGCGCCGCAAGAACAAACTGTCCGATTTCGGCACCCAGCTGCGGGCAAAGCAAAAACTTAAGGGCTATTACGGCGATTTGACCGAAAAGCAGTTCCGCAAAATCTACACCGAAGCCGAGCGTGTGCGCGGCGATACGGGCGAGATGCTGGTCGGCCTGCTAGAGCGCCGTTTGGACGCGGTGGTCTACCGCGCCAAATTCGTGCCAACAATTTTCGCCGCCCGCCAGTTTGTCAACCACGGCCACGTGACTGTGAACGGCCAACGGGTGAACATTGCGTCCTATCGTGTGAAAGAGGGTGACGTTGTCGCCGTGCGCGAAAAGTCGCGTCAACTGGCCGTTGTCATCGAAGCACTGGATCTGGCCGAACGTGATGTGCCCGATTACATCGACTTTGACCGCAACAAAATGGCCGCGACCTTTGTGCGCACGCCATCCTTGGCTGACGTTCCATACCCTGTGCAAATGGAACCCAACCTGATCGTTGAATATTACGCAAAGAACTCACACGGGGCTATAAACGCATCTCTGCCCCCGCTGGCAGTTCAGGGGGGCCCGCCATTCGGCGGGCCTTTCTTTTTCAAAGAAAGGTCGCGCCGATGTCTGAAAAACCCAATATCGAAAGCCAATTCGAACGCGGCCTTTTCGCCAGCCGCTGGTTGATGGCACCTATGTATCTGGGCCTTGTGGTAAGCCTTGGTATGTTGATGATCATTTTTCTGAAAGAGTTGTTCTATTACACTGGCAAAGTGCTGACGATGAGCGCTGACCAAGGGATTTTGGCGATTTTAACGCTGATTGATCTATCGCTTGCAGCCAACCTTTTGCTGATTGTGATGTTTTCGGGGTATGAAAACTTTGTCTCGAAATTGGACATCCCCGAAACCCGCGACCGGCCCGAATGGATGGGCAAGGTTGATTTTTCGGGCCTGAAGATGAAACTGATTGCCAGCATCGTGGCAATTTCGGGGATTCATCTGCTGAAGGTCTTTAT
>CAMAWZ010000181.1 GCA_945861995.1 Pseudorhodobacter antarcticus | reverse complement strand
AGTGACGGCTGGCAAATGGCCCAGCACAGCCACCAGCGCATTGGCCGTGCAGCCCCCAGCAGCCAGCGCCACGACGTTCTTGCCAAAGCGTGCCAAAGCGCCAACAAGCAAGGCACCCAAAAATGGTATCGCTGACAGCAAGAACAAAGACATGGGCCGTCTACCCCAGTTGTTGAAATCTAAACCTGCACTTGCGCGCAGGCAAATTGCAACCGAAGCTTACAGCGCCTTCATATCGGCAATCAGCCCATCGATATCGCCATTGCGATTGTCCAGCATCGCGCCAATTTCGGTGCGTTCAGACGCAAGCAGGTTGATACCTTCGATGATGATATTGAAGAACAGGTTTTTGCCCGATTTATCAGACACATGCCAGCGCACATCAAACGGCGCTTCGCCTTGCAGGGCCACCATCGTTTTCACTTCGAAATAGCTTTTGACGGGCTGGGCATCGATGACTTCGATCTTTCCACCAATAAATTCGCGGAAACGGCGGCCATATTTTGCGCTGATATAGCTTTGGAATGCGCCAGTAAACGCCGACAATTGCGCGGGCGAGGCCGATTTAGCAGCAACGCCCAGCACGGAACGTGCAATCACAGGCACATCGGCATAGCGTCCAAAAATCCGTTCAAAGTCTTTGATCATGCCGCCAAGGTCTTTGCCCGAATTGATCACGCCGTTGATATCGGCCACGACCTTATCGATCAGTTGTTGCGATTGGTCTGCCGTTAGCGACAGCGCTGGCATTGGCAGGGCAAATGCGACCGAGCCCATGGCAAAACCTGCAGCGAAACGGCGGCGGGTTAGGGTTGATTTATTCTGCATAGGGATCCTCGAATTGATCTGACAACGCCGCATCGCCCGCGGTTTGGCCCAGTTGAAAACGGCGGTTTTGCAAATACAAAATACGCGCCTGCGCATAGCTGTCTGCACTGTCATACAGGATACTATCAACGGTTTCTACATAGCGGCCACGATCCACCACCGTGGATGCAGCCCCTGCAACTGCGCCAATATAGCTGTCAGGCGCTGGAAGCAATAATTGCAGTGGATTGATGGCGAGATCCACAATTTGCCCCGACAAATCGCGCGTTGTGGTCGGGCCAATCACGGGCGGCTCTAGATACTGGCCTTCGCCAAAGCCCCAAACATGCAGCGTCTCGCCAAAATCTGTGTCTTTTCCCGTCACGCCTATTGCTGTGGCGGGGTCAAAAATGCCGCCAATGCCGAGGGTGGTGTTGATGGCAAAGCGCAAGGTGTTTTCAGCCGCGCGGCCAAGGCGCAGCTGCAAGACCGAATTCACAATATCCGTCGGCCCTGCCAAATTGCGCGCAAAATTGACCACGCCTTGGCTGACAGGCCCGCCTCCTGGGCGCACAACTGATGTTGCGATTGGGCGCAAGATGTATGTGTCCAAGCCCAAGTTAAACTGATGCACCGACCGGTTAAACTTTTCGCCAGGGTCGTTGATTTGTGCAGGCGGAGGCGGCGCGGCGCACCCAAAGAGCAGCCCCCCAACCACAGTCATGGGCAAAAGCAGCTGCCTTAGGCCGAATGCTTTCACTTTCTTAACCTTCATAACACATGGTCCCTGAAAAGAGCGCCCGCTACCAAACCACGGCAAACGTGCGCATTCCTTCTGTTTATCTAGTGCTTTGTTGCAGCGTCATCAACCGCAACCCGCTGGTGCAACAGAAACATGGTAAAATACTTGCGTATCAGCTACAAATATAGTCACCACAACACCATATGTTTAGATTGCAACAGTAGAGGTTAGATTTGGCCAACATCGACACCAAACGCGGGCGGCTGGAACTGTTTGCGGCGCAAAGCGGGCAGGCACCTTTGCTTTGGGCAACTTTGGCCTTTTCGACAGCCGTAAATTTGCTGCAACTGACGGGCCCTTTGTATATGATGCAGGTCTATGACCGCGTGCTTGGCAGCCAATCCGAGGCGACTTTGGTGGCCTTGACAGGTCTGATTACGGGTCTGTTTGTGATCATGGGTGTGCTGGAACACGTTCGTGCCCGCGTTTTGGCGCGCGTGGGCGCTAAGGTGCAAGATCGGCTGGATCGGCGGGTATTTTCGGCCGCCATGCAGCGCCTGACGGTTGTGCCAAATGATCCAAATGCGTTGGCAGCCCAGCGCGACTTAGAGGCGGTGCAGCGGCTGTGGGCATCTTCAACGCTGATCGCGGTGTTTGACGTTCCATGGACACCATTGTTTATTCTGGCGATTTCCATTTTCCACCCTGCTTTGGGGATTTTGGCGCTGTTTGGGGGTGCATTTTTGGTGACGGTCACCATTTTGAACCAAAAAATGACAGCAAAGCCACAAGCCCGCGTCAACGGCCTGACCATGCAAGCCGAACGTGTGTCCGATATGATCAAACTAGAGGCCGAGCCCGTGCAAGCGCTTGGCATGACAGGGGCCGCCTTTGACCGCTGGCAACAAAGCCGTGCGGCCGCGCTAAAGGAAAGTATCGATGCGGGCGATTTGGCGGGGAAATTTGCGTCTGTGTCCAAAACCTTCCGCCTGTTCCTGCAATCGGCGATGCTGGGCCTTGGCGCATGGTACGTGCTGCAAGGCGAGATGACTGGCGGCGCGATGATTGCGGCCTCGATCCTTATGGGCCGTGCGCTGCAACCCATCGAAATGGCTGTCGGGCAGTGGCCCATCATTTCCCGCGCGATTGAGGGGTATGAACGGCTGTCAATCTTACTAACCCTAAGCCCAGAAAAGCCGCGCCCAATGGAACTGCCCCGCCCGCGCGCCGTTCTCGAGGTGCAGAACCTGACCGTTGTGCCCCCAGCCGAACAACAGGCCGTGCTGCGCATGGTTAGCTTTACCCTAAACCCTGGGCAGGCTTTGGGGGTCATTGGGCCGTCAGGCGCGGGCAAATCGACACTTGCGCGCGCGCTGATTGGGGTTTGGCAGCCGTCGGGCGGTAAAGTTCGGCTGGATGGCGCAAGTCTGGAACAATACGAGACGGATATTCTGGGCAGCTATTTCGGCTATCTGCCCCAGCGCGTTGGCCTGTTCGAGGGAACGATTGGCGAAAACATCGCCCGCCTGCAACCCAATCCGAACCCTGATGCGATTGTTTCTGCAGCAAAACGCGCCGCCGCACATGACATGATTTTGCGCTTGCCCGATGGCTATGATACCAAAGTGTCGGCGTTGGGGGGGCGGCTGTCGGGTGGGCAAATTCAGCGTATTGGCCTTGCGCGCGCGCTGTACGGCGACCCTGTGATTTTGGTGCTGGATGAGCCGAACTCTAACCTAGATAACGATGGCACCTTGGCGCTGAATGCGGCCATTCGGTCCACCAAAGAGGCGGGCGGCGCGGTGCTGATCATGGCGCACCGCCCTGCCGCCATTCAAGAATGCGATCTGCTGCTGGTGATCGAAGACGGCACGCGCCGCGCCTTTGGCCCGCGCGATCAGGTGCTGCGCGAAATGGTGAAAAACCACACTGATATTGTGCGCACGGCTGGCCCAGGGGGGGTATCTTAATGAGCGACGATAAGTGGTCTGCCGCAAAACCTCTGCGAGTGGGATTTATCACTTTGGGCCTGTTGGTATTTGGCTTTGGCGGATGGTCGATGCTGACGCATATTGCAGGCGCGGTCATTGCATCTGGCCAAGTCGAGGTGGAAAACAACCGCCAAGTGGTGCAACACCCCGATGGCGGCGTAGTGGCCGAGATCAACGTCGTTGAAGCACAATCGGTGAAACAAGGCGATGTTTTGATCCGTTTGGATGGTAGCCTTGTCCATTCTGAATTGGTTATTGTCGAGGGCCAGCTTTACGAGGCGATGGCGCGCCGCGCTCGCCTAGAGGCCGAGCGCGACGAGGCAGACGCACCGACTTTCCCAGATGAGTTGCAACAAGCGGCATCCAAACAACCCGAAGTGATGGAACTGCTGGAAGGCCAGCGGAAGCTGTTCTTCTCGCGCCTTGATACGCTGGATAAACAGACCCAGCAGATGCAAAAACGCGGCGCCCAAATTGCGGCCCAGACCACTGGCATTGACGCGCAGATCACCGCGCTGAACACGCAGATTGAACTGATCAATCAAGAGATGACCGATCAGAAAACCCTTCTGTCCAAAGGGCTGGCGCAAAACAGTCGTGTTCTGGCGCTGGAACGCGAGGCGGCGCAATTGCTGGGATCGGTGGGCGAGTTGACATCCTCGCGCGCGCAAAACGAAGGCCGTGGAACAGAAGTAGATCTAGAGTTGTTGCGCCTAGCGGCCCTGCGCCGCGAGGAGGCGGGCACGCAGTTGCGCGATATTGGTCAAAGCGAACTAGAACTGATCGAACGCCGCGCCGCCCTGCGCGAACGCATCGCGCGGCTGGAAATTCGCGCACCAGTGTCGGGGCTGGTCTTGGGGCTGCAAGTGACGGGCGCGCAATCGGTGCTGCGCCCCGCCGACCCAGTTTTGTATATCATCCCGCAAGATCGCCCCTTAATCATCACGTCTCGTGTGTCGCCCATTCACGTGGACGAGGTTCATGTCGGCCAAGATGTGCGTTTGGTGTTTCCTGCCTTTTCCGCGCGCACCACGCCAGAAATTCATGGCCATGTCATAAATATATCCGCAGATGCCATTGTCGATCAGCAAACGGGGGCGACCTATTACCGCGCGCAGATCATTTTGGATGAGGGCGAGCAGGCAAAACTTTCTCATGAAACGCTGTTGCCTGGAATGCCTGTGGATGCCTATATCGCGACAGGCGCGCGCACACCGATGGCCTACCTTTTGAAACCCTTTACCGATTACTTCCGCGCGGCCTTCCGCGAAAGCTAAGGATATTGACATGACCCATCCCGTCGACACGCGCCTGACAGCTTTGGGCATTGCCCTGCCCGCAGCGCCGCCGCCTGCGGCCAATTATGTGCCCTATGTTGTGACGGGCAATTTGGTGCATATTTCCGGGCAGATCAGCCAAGACGCAAACGGATTGATTAAGGGCCGTTTGGGCGAGACGATGGATGTCGCCGCAGGTGCTGCAGCCGCACGCAGTTGTGCCATTTCGATTCTTGCCCAGCTAAAGGCCGCCGTGGGGGGAGATTGGTCGCGCGTTGTGCAGGCGGTGAAACTGGGCGGGTTTGTGAATTCTACGCCCGATTTTACTGACCAACCTAAGGTGATCAACGGCGCGTCTGACCTTTTGGTCGAGGTGTTGGGCGACGGGGGCCGCCATGCCCGCGCAGCGGTATCGGCCCCTTCCCTGCCCTTGGGCGTTGCCGTAGAAATTGACGCGATTTTTGAGATTTCCTAATGCGTGTTCCCCTGCCAGAGGCGTTTTTGCGCCTGCCCATCGCCCACCGCGCCCTGCACA
>CAMAWZ010000180.1 GCA_945861995.1 Pseudorhodobacter antarcticus | reverse complement strand
CACAAACCGCTTAGATTTATGCCTTTGCCAAGCGGCCCCGCGCAAATTTTTCGACGTCGGCCAGCAATTTAGCAAAGTGCTGCGGCTTTTCTTGCTGCCCAAGAATCATCGCCAAAAGATCTTGGTCGTTCTCTTCAAGCAATCCATCGTACAACCTTAGCGCATCCTCATCCATTTGCGCAATATATGCATCGGCATAGGGCCCAAGGATTAAGTCCATCTCCTTGGTGCCGCGCCGCCATGACCGCATCGTCATGCGTTTGATCCGTGCCTCGTGCGTTTCCATCACCATTCCCGCTTGCGCCCTATTCCCACCCGCCATAGAACACCGCGCAAATTTACGCCAGTCTTAGGAGGTTTTTATGCCGTTTTTGTCCGATACGCTGTCTCGCGTCAAACCGTCGCCAACCATTGCTGTTACGACCAAAGCGGCAGAGCTAAAGGCGCAGGGGCGTGATGTGATCGGCCTTGGTGCGGGCGAGCCAGACTTTGACACCCCCGCCAATATCCGCGAGGCGGCAAAACGGGCGATCGACAACGGCAAAACCCGCTACACCGCCGTGGACGGCATTCCAGAACTGAAAAAAGCCATTTGCGATAAGTTTCTGCGCGAAAATGGGCTAACCTATACGCCAGCCCAAATCAGCGTGGGCACGGGCGGCAAACAGATTTTGTACAATGCGCTGATGGCCACCTGCAATAAGGGCGATGAGGTGATCATTCCCGCGCCGTATTGGGTATCCTACCCCGATATGGTGGAACTGGCGGGCGGCACGCCTGTGCCCGTGGTCGCCACGATTGACACCGATTTCAAACTAACCCCCGCGCAACTGGAAGCGGCCATTACCCCAAAAACCAAATGGTTTATCTTCAATAGCCCGTCCAACCCCACGGGCGCGGGCTATACGGCGGGCGAGTTACGCGCGCTGTGCGATGTGCTGCTGCGCCATCCGCATGTTTGGATCATGTCGGATGATATGTATGAACATCTGGTGTTTGACGATTTTGTCTTTACCACCCCCGCGCAGATTGAACCCAAACTGTATGACCGCACGCTGACCTGCAACGGCGTGTCCAAATCCTATGCGATGACGGGTTGGCGCATTGGCTATGCGGGCGGGCCAGCGCATCTGATCAAGGCGATGGGAACGATCCAATCGCAAAGCACGTCGAACCCGTCTTCGGTTTCGCAATATGCCGCACTCGAGGCGCTGACAGGGCCGCAAGATTTTCTGGCCCCCAACCGCGCCATGTTTCAAAAGCGCCGCGATCTGGTGGTATCCATGCTGAACGCGGCGCAGGGAATCACCTGCCCTACGCCCGAAGGCGCGTTCTATGTCTATCCCGACATTTCGGGCTGCATCGGCAAAACCACGCCCGGCGGCAAAAAGATTGCCAATGATGAGGATTTTGCAACTTATTTGCTGGAAGATACGGGGGTGGCAGTGGTATTTGGCGCGGCCTTTGGCCTAAGCCCTAATTTTAGGGTGAGTTATGCAACCTCTGATGCTCTACTGCTCGACGCATGCACGCGGATTCAGAATTTCTGTGCGGCGCTGATATAGGGGCAATATGGCGGGCGATCTTCCAGAGTATTATTTTCGCATCCGTGACAACGGCGCGGCGGTGTTTCGGGTAGATACCGACAACCGCCAGCGCCGCATTGATCTGGATGAGATTGCGATTGTGAATGTCAAGAACGGCGCGATCAAACCGCATGGCGAGCGGGCTTTGACAGATGCCGACAAAGCCGCCATCGCCACTTGGGTGGCCGAACGCACGGCGCTTTTGGCCTCGCGCGATATCGATGATATTTACCGCGCGATTGATCATATGAACCTAACCACGCAATGGGCCCAGTCCCGCGCCAGTGATGCGGCGTTAGAGGCCGTCACAGATAAGCTGCTGCTGGCCATGCATGATTTGCGCCTTGTGCTGGTGCGCAAGAAATCCGAACGCATAACGCGGGGCGAGGCAGCGGAATAGCCGCTAAACCGCTTTGGGCACTTTGGCCCAAAACCGCCACATCAGCGTCACCGCCGCGCAAGCCAGCCCCAGCGTCAGGCCCAGCCACAGGCCCACCCCGCCCATGCCCGCCCAAAACGCCAGCGCATAGGCCGCAGGCATACCAATGCCCCAATAACTGATGGCGGCCGCAATCATCGGAATGCGCGTGTCATGAATGCCGCGCAGCAGGCCCAGCGCGATCACTTGCATCGCATCGGCCACTTGGAACAGGGCCGAAATGGCCATCAGCGTCACGCCAAAGGCCAATATCTGCGGCGCCTCAATGGCGGCGGGGTCTAAAAACAGCGAAATCAGCGGGCGCGGCGCGCCAAGGAAAGTGGCAATCACAATCAGCGCAAACAGGGCCGATATGCCAATCACCACCCGCGCGCCATCGCGAAGCCCGCGCGCATCATTAGCCCCGTAGGCATGGCCCGTGCGAATGGTCGCAGCATTGGACAGGCCCAAATGTACCATAAAGGCCATCGCAGTGATTTCCAGCACAATGCCATGCGCGGCCAGTTCCTGCGTGCCGATCCAGCCCATCATAACGGCGGTTGCGGCAAACAGGCCAGATTCGGCCAGCAGCGTTACCCCAATTGGCCATCCCAGCCGAAAAACCTGCCCCATCGCAGGCCAATCGGCCCGCCAAAACCGCTGAAACAGGTGGAAGCGGCGCAATTCAGGCAGCAGCCCCGCATAGGCCAGCAGCACCAGCATCGACAGGGCCTGCACCGAAACCGAGGCAATCGCCGCCCCCGCAATGCCCCATTCTGGCGCGCCGAAATTACCAAAAATCAGCATGTAATTTCCCAGCGCATTGGCGGGAATGGCCGCAACTGTCACCCAAAGCACCACCTGCGTGCGCCCCAGCGCGGCCAGATACCCCTTGATCGCCATTATCACCAGCGCAGGGATCATGCCCAGCCCGCCAATGCGCAAAAACTCTTGGCCCAGCGCGGCCACTTCGGGCTTTTGCCCCAGCGCCAGCAGCACCGCTTCGGCATTCCAAAACATCGGGTATGTCAGCAGGCCATAACCGATCGACAGCCACAGCCCCATGCGGGCCGCGCGCCGCACCTGCGCCTCGTCCCCCGCACCCACGCTTTGCGCCACCATCGGCATCACCGCATTGGCAAAGCCCGACCCAAGGATGAAAACAACGAAAAACGGCGATGTCGCAATCACCATCGCGGCAAGTTCCGTCACGCCGTACCAGCCCAGCATCACCGTATCCACGACATGCAGCATCATCTGCGCCAGATGACTGCCGACCAGCGGCAGGCCCAGCGCCAGCGTGGCGGCGGCATGGGCAGGATAGGTTTGGCGCGCAGGATATGTCATGGCGACGTGCTAACGCTTGCCCAAGATTTGGGCAAGGCGAGGATCACTAAATTGCCGCCGCCAGTGCCACGCCAGCGCCGATGGCAATCATCCCGCCCGCGAAAACCTCGGCCCACGGCAGCACGCGGGCAAGTTGCCCAAGCCCAAGCCCGCCAAAAGCCCCCTCGCGCGCAAATACTGACAGCAGCGCAACTGCGGCCGTAAAGGCCGCCGTGCCAAGGCCCATCGCAAAGGCCCCCGCGATGCCAGCCGCCCCAATGCCCAATTGCCACGTCAATATCAGCACAAACACCGCCCCCGTGCAGGGGCGAAGGGCGATGCCTGCAATCAGGGCGGCCACCTCGCGCGGGGATTGGGCCTGTGCGGCCTGCGCGGGCGTTGGCCCGTGGGCATGGCCGCAACCGCAATCGGGGCCGTGATCGTGGTGATCGTTGTCGTGGTGGTCGTGCTCGTGATGCACCTGCGCCGCCATCTGCGCGCGCAAACCCCGCACCCCGCGCCAGACCAAATACAGGCCCAGCGCCGCAATGGCGGCACTGCCCAAGGGGGCCATGATGCTGTCCACCACGCCCCCCGCCACCTGACGCGATAGGCCTAAGCCCGCGACAATCACATAAACCGCTGCCACCGCGACAACGGCCTGCGCCAAGCTGGACACCACCGACAAGACCGCCAGCTTGCGCGCCGTCACACGCCGCGCAAGGCCATAGCCGCCAATGACCAACTTGCCATGCCCAGGCCCTGCTGCGTGCAGCACGCCGTAGGCAAAGCATATCCCCAAAAACCCCGCCAGCGCGCCCAGATCGCCCGACCGTAGCGCGCGAATGGCCCCTGCAAGCAGGGTCTGCACATCACGCTGAGATGCCAGCACCCATGCGCCAAAATCGGCAAACTTGCCCGTGGCCCACAGCACCAAAACCAACTCGCCAAAGATCACGATAGCAAGGATCAATCGCCACATCTCACGCGCACCTCCTCGGCATAGGCTGCGCCGATGGCGGGAAAGTCTGCCTCGACATCCTCATTCGCGCTATATTCGGCGAGTGCGGCCAGCAGCGCCTCGTCCGCGCCGTCGCGGTCTGGCACCCAGATTTGCGCCGCGCAAGCCCGCGCCGCGCCGCCATATTCCAGCGCCGCCGATTGCAGCGTATAGGCCGCGTAAAAGCCCGGATCATAAACCTGCACCACCAATTCCTGCCCTCCCGTCAGGGCCACAGGCGCGGATAAATCGCGCATATGCGTGGTGATAATTTTGCCGTCCTTATAATCGGCCGTGTAATCACGCGGGCGCGACAGGCCCTGATCCATGCCGCCAACAAGGGCATAACTATCCCCCGGAAATCCTGCGTCCCAGTTCATATCAAACCCTGTCAAACTGGCCTTTTCTGTGGGGGTCAGCGCCCCATCCCCATCCATATCCAAGCCGCGATCGGCGATATACTGCAAGGATGCCAAATCATCATAAACCCAAGTGATCCGCACCGAAGCCGCCTGCCCCGCATCGTTAAAGATCACATCAACAGAGGTGTCCAAAAACATATGCGGATGCGCCAAAGCGGGGGCGGGCAGCAGGGTTAGGGCAAGGGTTAGGGGGGCAAATTGGGTGCGCATGGCAGCACTATAATGCCCCCCGCGCGCCCTGCAATGGTGGGCAGGCCGCGCGCGCAGATTTGGGCGGATTCTGGGGCAACCGGGCGTATGGTTTGCGTATGCTTTGCGTATTGCATCCGTATTGCATCCGTCCCTACATCTGTAGGGGCGGCGGGGGGCGGGTGGCGCGCCCTTCCACCGCCCATCCCCCCTTGCCAACCGCCACCCACACGCGCAGATTGTGGTGGTGGGGGTGGTGATGCTTACATCGGTGAAGGCCTATGAGGATGAAGGAAAGCTGAGCGCAGCCGAGCGCGCGCTGATCGCCGCCGTGCGGGCGGGGAAGGATTGCGATCTGTCCGACACGCGCCCCGATACCGCGACAGACGCAAACACCATCCGCGCCGATCTGCTGGCCCTACTGATCACAGGCGGCAGCGATTCCTGCGGC
>CAMAWZ010000179.1 GCA_945861995.1 Pseudorhodobacter antarcticus | reverse complement strand
GAGGATATTTTTAGAGTTAGGAATGAAAGACCAGAGGTCTTCCTAACTCTGCAAATATCCTCAGGGGGTGAGCGAAGCGAGGGGGCGCGAGCGCCCCCTTTCTTGCTATCCATTTATCCGATAATCACTATTATGTAATATAACGACATATCCCAAACCCAACCCATCACATCAACCACGCCCCACAACCCCTTACACCAAATGAAAAAGGCGCAAGGTTGCCCTTGCGCCATTCCCAATTCATAAAGGCTAATCTTAGCCCTGAACCATCTTCGCCACTTCCGCTGCGAAGTCTTCTTCTTTCTTCTCGATGCCTTCACCGCAGGCCATACGCACAAATCCTGTGATCGTCACGCCAGCCTCTTTCGCGGCTTGCTCGACTGTCAGATCGGGGTTGATCACGAAAGCTTGACCCATCAATGTATTCTCGGCCAAGAACTTCTTCATACGGCCTGGGATGATATTGTTTTGAATAACCGCCTCAGGCTTGGGCTTGTCGCTGGCTGCGTTTTCTTCCAGCGCTTTGCTGGTTTGCACAGCCAGTTCGCGTTCTACCACAACGGGGTCAAGGTCGGCTTCCGACAATGCCAGCGGGTTGGTCGCCGCCACGTGCATCGCGACCTGCTTTGCAAAGGCCGCATTCGACCCTGTGATTGCCACCAAAACGCCGATTTTGCCCATGCCGTCCGCCGCAGCGTTATGCACATAAGATGCCACATGCTCGCCGTCCAAAATCGCCATGCGGCGCAGGGACAGGTTTTCGCCAATCGTTGCCACAGCTTCGGCGATGACGATATGCACGGGCTGGCCGTTCAGATCAGCCTCGCGCAGCGCCTCGACGTTTTCGCAGCGCACAGCGGTTTTGGTGACATTGTGCAACAGCTCTTGGAAGCTGGCGTTCTTGCCCACAAAATCGGTTTCCGAATTGATTTCCACGGTCACGCCGCGCGTGCCAGCAACGGCCACACCAACCAAGCCTTCGGCGGCCAGACGGTCGGCCTTTTTCGCGGCTTTCGCCAGACCCTTGGTGCGCAGCCAATCAACGGCCGCTTCCATATCGCCATTGGTTTCAACCAAGGCTTTTTTCGCATCCATCATCCCTGCGCCTGTGGATTCGCGCAGCTCTTTCACCATTTGTGCGGTGATGCTCATGTTCAGCTCCTGTGAAATAGGTGCGGCGGGGATATACCCCCGCCGTAAATTTTGCATGACAAAAGGCTTACGCCTCGGTTGGTTCGGCGATGGAGTCTTCAACAGGCGCCATTTCCAGCGCGCCAAGGTCAACACCAGCCGCGCCCATTTGCGCCGACATACCGTCCAGCGCTGCGCGGGCGATCAGTTCGCAATACAGGCCAATCGCGCGGGCCGCATCGTCATTGCCTGGTATCACATAATCCACCCCTTTGGGCGAATTGTTGGTATCGACGATGCCGATCACTGGGATGCCCAGTTTTTGCGCCTCTAGGATGGCGAGGTCTTCTTTGCCCACATCAATGATGAAAATCAGATCAGGGGTGCCGCCCATTTCGCGGATACCGCCCAAGGACGCCTGCAACTTCGCCTGATCGCGTTCCATGCCAAGGCGTTCTTTCTTGGTCAGGCCTTCGCCCCCTGCCCCAAGCACCTCGTCAATCATTTTCAGGCGCTGGATGGATGCCGAAACTGTTTTCCAGTTGGTCAGCGTGCCGCCCAGCCAGCGGTGGTTCATGTAGAATTGCGCGCAACGCTCCGCTGCTTCGGCGATGGGCTTTTGCGCCTGACGCTTGGTGCCCACGAACAGAATGCGGCCGCCCTTAGCCACGGTGTCGCGCACCACTTTCAGCGCCTGATCCAGCATTGGAACAGTCTGTGTCAAATCAAGAATATGGATGCCATTGCGGTCGCCGTATATGTAGGGCCCCATTTTGGGGTTCCAACGGGCGGTTTGGTGGCCATAGTGCACGCCTGCTTCAAGCAATTGGCGCATGGTAAACTCTGGAAGAGTCATGTCGTTATCCTTTCCGGTTTCAATCCTCAGCAGGGCGCTTAGGCAGATGCCCAACCGGCGGAAGCAGCGGGATGTCTCCCCGCCTCTCCCAAGCCCCGCTTGTGAAGTGCCGCGCGTATAGGCGAGTATCGCCCCCCGCGCAAGGCGCAAACTGCTGGAATTTGGCCGAAAATCACCCTAAAACGAATGGCTGACGCCAATATTCAGCGCATTGGTGATGATGTTGGTGTCAAACGTGCCTGCGCCATCCAGCTTCACGGCGTTCTGCGAATAGCTGCCCTTGTATTCCGCAAAGGCCTTCCATGTGTCATTGATCGGAAGGGATGCCCCTGCCACCCATTGCACGGCAACCCCCGTCAACTGATAGCCAAAGGTGTGCTGGCCGCCGCTGGGCGTGATATCAACATGCGGCACGGCAATACCAGTGCCCGCGCCAAGATAGGGCGTGATTTTGCCCCTGCTTTTATAGCGTTGAAAGGCATTTAGCGTGACCAAATTCAGGCCGTCGGTAAATTCCATCCGCTCGAACCCATAGTTTGATGGCTGGTCGGCGTAGACTTTGGCATGGTTCACCTCGACCCCCCAGCCAAAACCGCTAGGCTGCCAAACGATTGCCCGCACCCCGTAATAGGGCGGCATAGAAAACGATTTACCCTTCCAGCCGACTGTAAAGGTACCAAAATCGCTGGTCGTAACAACGCTATGGGGCGCAGTCTGATAGCCGCCGTAAAACGACAGTTCGGTTTCGGCCAAGGCGGGGGCTGCGGTGATGGCAACCGCAAGGCAGCACAAGATTTTGGAAAATGAAATACACTTCATCGAAGCAGCCTTATGTCTTTGGCTCAGTATAGCCCTAAATTTGCACATTGCGCAATCGGCCTGACTTAGCCGCGCGCAGATGCGCTGCGCGGATTTAGCGTTGGTTTTTCGCGGGCTAAACTTGCTTGCGCTTGCCCGCGCGGGCTGGCAAAACGGCCTTATGACACCAGATATCCTTTGCATTGGCGCGGTTTTGTGGGACATCATTGGCCGCACCCCTACCCCGATGCAGGCAGGCCAAGATGTGCCGGGCCGTATAACGCGCCTGCCAGGCGGGGTTGCCCTGAACATTGCCATGACGCTGGCGCGGATGGGTCTGCGCCCTGCTGCGCTGTGCGCCATAGGGCGAGCTGGCGCGGGAGATGAATTGATCGCCGCCTGCCAAGAGCTGGGGCTAGACATGACCTTTGCCCATCGCAGTTCTGATCCAACAGATGTTTACATGGCGATTGAGGGGGCGGGCGGCCTGATTGCTGCCATTGCCGATGCCCATTCGCTGGAACGCGCTGGGGCGGCTATTCTGGCCCCGCTCCTGGATGGTCGCCTTGGCAGTGCAGATCGCCCTTATCAGGGGATGATCGCCCTTGATGGCAATTTGACCACAGATTTGCTGGCAGAAATCGCCGCCTCGCCCGCCTTTGCCGCCGCCGATCTGCGCCTTGCCCCCGCCAGCCCTGGCAAAGCCGAGCGTTTGGCCCCGCTGCTGCCGCACCCCCGCGCCACGCTGTATGTCAACCTTATTGAGGCAAGTGTTTTGGCAGGGCGCGCGTTTGAAACGGCCCAAGCCGCAGCGCAAGAGTTGACCCTGCGCGGAGCGCAGCGGGTGCTTGTGACCGATGGTGCCAGGCCTTGCGCTTTGGCGGGCAGGGATATGGTAACGCTTACCGCCCAACCGCCCAGCATTACCCCGCGCCGCATTACGGGGGCTGGTGACACCTTTATGGCCGCTCATATCGCTGCCGAACGGCGCGGACAATCGGGCGAAATTGCGCTGCAAGCCGCCCTTGCTGCCGCCGCCTCTTATGTATCAGGAACAGACCCATGACAGTACTTCCCCTGCGGTTTTCCCCCGAAGTGGCCGCCGCCCGCGAAAACGGGCTTGCCATTGTTGCGCTGGAATCGACCATCATCAGCCACGGTATGCCCTATCCGCAGAATATTCAGGCGGCCCGCGCGGTTGAAGATGCTGTGCGGGCGGGCGGCGCTGTGCCTGCCACAATTGCCGTGATGGGCGGCGAAATTCTGATCGGGCTGACAGACGCGCAGCTTGCCAGCTTTGGCCAAGCGCAGGGCGTGATGAAACTGTCGCGCGCCGATTTGCCTGCCTGCCTTGCCCTTGGCAAAACAGGGGCAACGACAGTGGCCGCCACAATGATCTGCGCCCATTTGGCGGGGATAACCACCTTTGCCACGGGCGGGATTGGCGGCGTGCATCGCGGCGCGGAACTGAGTTTCGACATTTCCGCCGATTTGTTGGAACTGGCGCAGACCCCTGTCACTGTGGTGTGCGCCGGGGCCAAGGCGATTTTGGACATTCCAAAAACCCTAGAAGTTTTGGAAACCCACGGCGTTCCCGTCATCACCTATGGCGCGGATGATTTTCCCGCCTTTTGGTCGCGCAGCATCGGCATCAAATCCCCGTTGCGGATGGATAGCGCCGCCCAAATTGCAGCCAGCGCCATGATGCGGGCAAAGCTGGGCATGAAGGGCGGGCAATTGGTGGCAAATCCCATTCCACCAAATGATGAAATTGCTTACGGCGAAATCGGCCCCATCATTGAGGCCGCGCTAAAGGATGCGGCCACGGCAGGCATCGCCGCCAAAGAGGTAACCCCATATCTGCTGGATCGTATCTTTGCCCTGACGCAAGGCCGCTCGCTGCAATCAAATATCGCTTTGGTCTTGAATAACGCGCGGCTTGCGGCGCAAATAGCCCAAGCGATGCAACAAAAGGCCTGATACCTATGACCGATACCGCGCCACCCAAACGATCCATCCTTGCCGCTGTGCGCGGCTCGTTCTTTACGGGGCTTGTGGTGGTTTTGCCCGTGGGACTTACGATTTACGTTGTCTGGGCGGTTATTGGCTGGATTGACGGCTGGATTTTGCCCCTTATTCCAGCCGCCTATCAGCCCGAAGAACTGGTTCATCGCTTGTTTGGGCCAGAGGCGCAATTTCCGGTGCGCGGGCTTGGGGTATTGGTGTTTTTGGTCGTCACCGCTGCTGTGGGCTGGGTGGCGCGCGGGCTGATCGGGCGCAGCATTATTCGCCGCGCGGAAGATTTGGTAGACCGCCTGCCCATCGTCCGCTCGGTCTATTCGGGCGTTAAACAAGTGACGGAAACCTTTTTCACCAAAGCGGAAAAGAATTTTGACCGCACCTGCCTTGTGCGCTTTCCGCATCAGGGCGCTTGGGCGGTTGGCCTTGTCGCCAGCGCGCCACAAGGCGAGATTGCCGCAAAACTGCCCGCCGAAGATCAAATGGTCGCGGTGTTCGTGGCGCTGACGCCGATGACATCGGGAATGCTGATTTACGTGCCCGCACGCGATGTCATCTTACTGGATATGAAGGCGGATGAGGCGATTAAGCTGGTTGTATCGGCGGGACTTGTCTATCCCGCTGGTAAAACCCCGCTATAACGCTGTCCAAC
>CAMAWZ010000178.1 GCA_945861995.1 Pseudorhodobacter antarcticus | reverse complement strand
AGAATCGGCGATCAGGTGGGTGATCTGATCCAGCCGATCCTGCCCTTTGGCATTGGTCGCCAACACATCCCGCAACCTGCGGAGGAGTTTTCGACTGTCACTGACCGTGCGTTCTGTTGGCATACTGCGCCCCTTGTTCACTTCACTATAGGCCATAGCGCACGAAAAGGGGAGTGGGGAAAGGGCGTTAAAGTTACCCTAGGGAACAAGGCGTTCGTGGCGAACCTACTGCTCGCGGGCCAAAATCGCACGTGCCGTGCGGATGGCCAGCGCGGCGATGGTCAGCGATGGGTTGGCCGCCCCTGATGTGGGCAGAACACTGGCATCGCAAATGATCAGATTGTCCAGATCATGCGCGCGGCAGTTCGTGCCGACAACGCTGGTTTGTGGGTTATCCCCCATGCGCGCCGTGCCGCATTGATGGGATGGCGTGCGCTTTTCAAAGGTTTTGGTCAGCACAATGGGCCAGCCCATTTTGCGCAAAAGGCGGGTCAGCTTGGCATTCAGCGCCAAATGCGCCGCCCAATTGGTGCGCCGCCATTTCAGCATGATCTGCCCATCTTTCAGGGTAACGCGGCTTTCACTGCTGGGCAGGTCTTCTGACATAGTCATCAGATGCACTGAATGATCGGCAAGCCATGTCGCCAGCCACAGCGGCAGCTTTGTTTCTGCCGCCATAATCGGCCCCGTAATCCGCCCCAGCATTTGCACATTGCCCAAGGGTTCACCGTTTGGCCCGCCTGTCAGATACCAATCGTTCAGTTGGATGGTTTTCTCGTAAACGCTGCGGTTGCGGCGAAACGGGTTCACGCCGATGATGGCGGTGATGTTGTGGTTCATAAAGTTGCGCCCCACTTGATCCGAGCTATTGGCCAGACCGTTTGGGTGATCCTGATTTGCCGACGCCAGCAGCAGCGCCGCCGATTTTACTGCGCCCATGCACAGGCATACAAGCGGGGCGGACATGGATTTCTCTGCGCCTTCATGGGTATATTGCACGCCCGTAATCTGCCGCCCCGAGGCGATCAGCCGTGTCACCATCGCCCCCGTGATCAGCGTGACATTGGGGTGCCGCAGCGCCTGCGCAAGGCCGATGGTTTCGGCATCCATCTTGCCGCCGCGCGTGTTGGGAAAGCCGTCAAACGTGACAGCCCCGCCTTTCAGCCAAAGGCCAATATCCACGCCCAAGGGCAGGGCGCTGGGGGAAAGGCCCTCTGCCCGCATCCTGTCCATAAGGTCAATCATGTCAGCTTCGTGCGGCACGGGCGGGTGCGGGTAGGGGCCAGAATGAGGCGGCTCGGTAATGTCACCCGCCACATCGCCGCGCACTTGGTACAGGGTTTCGGCGGCCTGATAGTCGGGCTCAAACTCGGCATAGGTGATCGGCCAACCGGGGGCCGTGCCCTCCATATGCTTGAGCGGGCTGAAATCCTGTTCGCGGTAGCGCATCAGCACCGCGCCATAGAACTTCGAATTGCCGCCAGGGTGGTAGTAATTGTTGGGCTGAAACGTGCCGCCTGCCTCGTCCAGCCACATTTCGCGCGGGTTGAAATGGCCCGTAAACACCGCAGAAGGATCGCGGCATTCTGGACTGTCGCGCAGATATTCGCCGCGTTCCAGAATGACGATTTTCTTGCCACTGGGCGCAAGCTGCGCGGCCAAAGTCGCGCCGCCCATGCCAGAGCTGAGGATCAGGATATCGGGGCTAGCGTCACACTGATCTTCAGACATGGGGCCGCCTTTCGGTTTGGCCCCACGCTATCGCAAGGTTGGCTTGGCGCAAGAGACAAGTGGCGCGGGACTTACGCCTTTTCCAACCCAAAGGCATCATGCAGCGCTTGGACGGCCAGTTCCATGTACTTGCGGTCGATTAGCACCGAGATTTTAATCTCGGACGTGGCGATGACTTTGATATTCACATTCTCGCTGGCCAGCGCTTTGAACATGGTCGCCGCCACGCCTGCATGGCTGCGCATCCCTATGCCCACCACCGAGATTTTTGCCACATCGCTGTCGACCACCATGTCGTCATAGGTGATGCTGCCTGCCGCCTTTGCCTCGTCCATCGCGGCTTTGGCGCGGATGACTTGGTTGGTGGGGCAGGAAAAGGTCATATCTGTGAACGCGCCGCCCTCGCCGCCTTCGGATATGTTTTGTACGATCATATCCACATTCACCCCCGCCTCGGCCAAGGGGCCAAAGATGGCAGCGGCGATGCCGGGGCGGTCGGCCACGCGCAAAAGGGTCAGCTTGGCCTCGTCGCGAGAATAGGCAACGCCAGAAACAACTTTCGATTCCATGATTTCATCCTCGTCGCAGACCAAGGTTCCAGAGTTTTCGTCAGTGTCTTCAAACGAAGACAAAACGCGCAGCCGCACTTTGTAGCGCATGGCCAGTTCGACCGACCGCGTTTGCAGCACTTTCGCGCCAAGAGATGCCAATTCCAGCATTTCCTCGAAGGCGATTTTATCCAATTTGCGCGCTTTGGTCGTGATGCGCGGGTCGGTGGTGTAGACGCCGTCCACATCGGTATAAATATCGCAGCGCTCTGCCCCAAAGGCGGCGGCAAAGGCGACGGCGGTGGTGTCCGACCCGCCGCGCCCAAGGGTGGTGATGCGCCCCTCGGCCGAGACGCCTTGAAAGCCTGCGACCACTGCCACTTTGAAGCCTTCGGCAAATTTGGCGTCGATATTTTCGCGCGGAATCGACATGAATCGCGCGCTTGCATGGGCGCTGGTGGTGTTGATCGGCACTTGCCAGCCCTGCCACGACCGCGCGGGAACATCCATTTCCTGCAAGGTCAACGCCATCAGCCCCGCCGTCACATTCTCGCCCGACGAGACGACCGCGTCATATTCGCGGGCATCATAAAGGGGAGAGGTGCCTTCGACCCAGCCGACCAATTCATTGGTCTTGCCCGACATGGCAGACACGATGACAATCACGTCATAGCCGCGCGCAACCTCGCGCTGCACCTTTTGTGCGGCGTTTTTGATGCGCGCCAAATCGGCCACCGAAGTGCCGCCGAATTTCATCACCAGAACAGGCATAGGATGCTCCGCTTCAATCTGGCCGCGTCATAATGGGGCGGGGGCGGGGGTGCAAGCCCTGATGCGGCGGGGTGGCGGTGGGGGAGGAGCCTTCGGCGAAGGTATTTGTGCCAAAGTGAAAGCGGTGCGCGCGGGACTTAGGACTGCGCCAATGCCCTGTGCCCAATATCGCGGCGATAAAACCCCTGCGGCCAGTTGATTTGGGCGGCCATGGCATAAGCGCGGGCGTGGGCCTGTGCCAACGTGTCGCCGCGTGCGGTGATGTTCAGTACGCGGCCGCCTGTTGCGATAATCGCGCCATCCTTTTCGGCGGTGCCAGCGTGGAATACCATGTGGTGGCTGTCTTCTGGCAATGTATTCAGCCCGCCAATCGCGCTGCCTTTGGCGTAGGGCCCAGGATAGCCATTTGCCGCCATCACGATGGTGATCGCATGGTCATCAGCCCAGTTGATCTGCATTTTATCCAAAGTGCCGCTTGCGCAGGCCAGCATCGCATCCAGCGCTTGACCGCCAAGGCGCATCATCAGCACTTGGGTTTCAGGATCGCCAAAGCGGGCGTTGTATTCCACAAGGCGGGGCGCGCCGTTTTCTATCATCAGGCCAGCATAAAGCACGCCGCTGTAAGGCGTGCCGCGCCGCGCCATTTCGCGGATCGTAGGCAGAATGATCTTGTCCATCGCGATTTGGGCGATGGCATCCGTCAGCACGGGGGCGGGTGAATAAGCCCCCATGCCGCCCGTGTTCGGCCCCTTATCGCCATCGAAGGCGCGTTTATGGTCTTGCGCGGTGCCGATAGGAAGGGCGTTTGTGCCATCGGTCAGCACAAAGAAACTGGCCTCTTCGCCTGCCATGAAATCTTCGATCACGACCTCGGCCCCAGCTGCGCCGAGGCTGCCGCCAAACATATCGTCAATGGCGGCAAGCGCCTGATCCAGCGTTTCGGCCACAACCACGCCTTTGCCAGCGGCCAAACCATCGGCCTTGATCACGATCGGCGCGCCGCGGGCCTGCACATAGGCGCGCGCAGACGCAGCCTCGGTAAAGCGGGCATAAGCGGCTGTCGGGGCGGCGCAAGCATCGCAGATTTCTTTTGTAAAGGCTTTCGACGCCTCTAGCCGTGCAGCCGCCGCCGAGGGGCCAAAGGTTAAGATCCCCGCCGCGCGCGCGGCATCGGCGACGCCAGCGGCAAGGGGGCCTTCGGGGCCGATGATCAGAAAATCGATCGCCTCATCGGCGCAAAGCTGCACCACCGCTTCGCCCGACAAAATGTCTATATCAGCTACTTCGGCAATCTGCGCGATACCTGCATTGCCGGGAGCCACGATCAGGCGGTCGGTTTTGGGGTTTTGCTGCACGGCCCAAGCCAGCGCATGTTCGCGCCCGCCCGATCCCAAAATCAGAATGTTCATCGCAAACCCCGCTTGGCCTTTGGTTGGCTGCGTCATAAGGTGGGGCGGCGTATCGTGCAAGGTGCCCCCAAGGAAGAGCGGATGGATTTACTGGACGACAGCCCCACCCCCAGCGGCAATAAGCCCGAATTCACTGTGTCCGAATTGTCGGGCGCGGTCAAACGGGTGATTGAGGGCGAGTTTGGATTGGTGCGGGTGCGCGGCGAGGTGGGCCGCGTCTCGCGCCCAGCCTCGGGGCATGTGTATTTCGCGCTGAAAGATGATCGCGCCAGTTTGGATGCTGTGTCTTGGAAGGGCCAAGTCTCCAAGATGCAGGTGCGCCCTGAAGAGGGGATGGAAGTGGTGGCCACGGGCCGCATGACGACCTTTCCGGGCCAATCAAAATATCAGTTGATCGTCGAAGACATGGCCCCCGCAGGGGCGGGCGCGCTGATGGCGATGCTGGAAAAGCGCAAGGCGATGCTGGCCACTGAGGGGCTGTTTGACGCTGCGCGCAAGCGGCCAGTCCCGTATTTGCCGCACGTGATTGGTGTTGTCACCTCGCCTTCGGGTGCGGTGATCCGTGATATTTTGCACCGTTTGCGTGACCGTTTTCCGCGCCACGTGCTGATTTGGCCTGTGGCTGTGCAGGGGCAATCCTGCGCCGGCGAAGTGGCGGCGGCCATTGCAGGCTTTAACGCGCTACCCGAAGGTGGCCCCATTCCGCGCCCCGATGTGATTATTGTCGCGCGGGGCGGCGGTAGTTTGGAAGACCTGTGGGGCTTTAACGAAGAACTCGTCGTGCGGGCGGCGGCGGGCAGCGCCATTCCCTTGATTTCGGCCGTGGGGCATGAAACCGATGCCACGCTGATCGATTATGCTGCCGATTTGCGCGCGCCCACGCCAACAGCGGCGGCAGAACTGGCTGTGCCAGTGCGCGCCGATTTGATCGCGTGGGCCGATAGCATGGGCGCGCGGATGTCGCGCGCGGCGGCGCAAGGCTAGGGCGCGCGCGGGCAG
>CAMAWZ010000177.1 GCA_945861995.1 Pseudorhodobacter antarcticus | reverse complement strand
GAACGTGCTGCAAACCACACCAGGCATTGCCAGCGCGCGGGCGCTGACGGCAGACGAACAGCGCGCCCTGCTCGCCCCGTGGTTTGGCCCCGATCTGCCCGTCGATACTTTGCCCCTGCCCCGCCTGATTGAAATCAACGAAGATACCAGCGGATATGACAGCGAAGGCCTGCGCCAACGCCTTGCCGCCGAAGCCCCTGGTGCAGTGCTGGACGATCACACCCGCTGGCGCAAACCGCTTGCCATTGCGGCCCAGCGCCTGCGACTTTTGGGGTTCTTGTCCATCGCGCTGATCACGGGGGCCACAGCGGCGATGATTACGCTAGCCGCCAGTGCCGCGCTGGCAGCCAACGCAGGCGTGATCAAAGTGTTGCGCCTTGTGGGCGCGCGCGACGGCTACATCGCCGCCGCCTTTGTGCGCCGCTTTACCTTGCGCGCACTTGCTGGAGCGCTGGCGGGCACCTTGGCAGGGATGGTCGCCGTATCCATCCTGCCCGCCGCTGACGAGGCTGGCGGATTTCTGACAGGCCTAGGGTTTCAGGGTTGGGGCTGGCTGCTCCCTTTGGCGCTGCCCCCTTTGGCGGGGGCCGTGGCCTATTTTGCCACCCGCGCCGCCGCACTTCGTAAGTTAAAGGAATTGACGTAATGCCCAATTTTATCCGCCAGCCTATTCGCTGGCTGGCCTCGCTGATCTTTGTCATCCAAATGTATCTGGCCATGGCAATCACGGCTGTCATTTATCTGCCGCGCGCCATTGTCTCGCCGCAAGGCGCGGCGGACGCAGCCCATGCCTATTGCCGTTGGGTGTTCTTTTCCCTGCGCGTTTTGTGCGGGCTGCGGGTGGAAACACGCGGAACGCCCCCCAGTGGCCAAGTGCTGGTCGCAGGCAAGCATCACAGCTTTTTAGACATCATGATGATCTACGCCGCCATTCCGCGCGGTAAGTTTATCATGAAGGCCGAACTGCGCTTTGCCCCCTTCCTTGGCTGGTATGCACTGCGCATGGGTTGCGTGCCCGTGGCGCGCGGCAAGCGCGGCGCGGCAATTGCCGCCATGCTGGACGCCGTGGCATCGGGCCGCGAAATGCCGGGCCAAATGGTGATCTATCCCCAAGGAACCCGCGTGCATCCCGATGCAAAAGCGCCCTATAAACGCGGCACGGCGGCGCTGTACGCCGAACTGGGCCAACCTTGCGTGCCAGTTGCCACCAATGCCGGCGTGTTCTGGCCCAAGCGCGGCATCATCCGCTATGCTGGCACGGCAGTGGTCGAATTTTTGCCCGAAATCCCCAGCGGCCTGCCATCGGAAGACTTTATGGCCCGCGTTGAGGCGGCAATTGAACCTGCCTCCGATCTCTTGGTGCGGCAAGCGCGCGCGGCGATGAAAACGGCGTAACAGAAAAGGCGCGATATGGACTGGATCAGCGATTTAGACAGCCTGCACAGCCATTACGGCGTGCCAAAGCCGCCCGCGCTGCGCAAAGTCGCGGGGCGAATGACCCCCAGTTACCGCGCCTTTATCATGGCCTCGCGGTTTTGCATTCTGTCTACTGTAGGCGATGAAGGCGTCGATGGCAGCCCGCGCGGCGATGCGGGACCCGTTGTTGCGGAACTGGACGAACAGACCCTTGCCTTGCCCGATTGGCGCGGTAATGACCGCATCGATTCCCTGCGCAATATCGTGCGCGATGGCCGCGTGGCGCTGTATTTCATGATCCCAGGTTCCACCACCTCGGTGCGGGTAAATGGGCGGGCGCGGCTGACGGCGGATCTGGCACTGCGCCAGCGCTTTGAACGGGATGGGCAAAACCCGCGCACCGTGATCGTGATAGCGATTGACGAGATTTACTCCCAATGCGCCCGCGCTTTGCAGCGATCAGAGCTTTGGGCAGCGGGCGATTGTTCCGACGGCCTGCCATCCGTTGGCCAAATGCTGCAAGACGCCAGCGAAGGCACGATTGACGGGGCGGACTATGACCGCGAACGCGCCACCCGCGCGCATCTGAATTGGTGGTAAGGCTGGCCTAATGCAGGCCTGCTTTACGCCAGTTTCAGCGCGATAATCCCCGCCAACAGCAGCAAAATCCCCACGATCCGCATGGCGTTCACAGGCTCGCCCAGCAGCACCACACCAAAAATAACTGTGCCCATCACGCCAATACCCACCCAAACCGCATAGGCCGTGCCCACGGGCAGGGATTTCATCGCCAGCGACAGCAGCCAAAAGCTGCCGATCATCGCCACGATGGTCAGCACACTGGGCCACAGCTTTGTGAACCCGTCTGAATATTTCAGCCCCAGTGCCCAGACGGTTTCCAAAACCCCAGCAATAACGATCAACAGCCAAGGGTTCACGCAGCCAGCACCTTGCTGCCCATGCCCAGGAATTTTTGGCGGCGGTCTTTGATCAGCCAATCGGCAGACTTGCCCGACAAATCCCCCAGCATCGCCTCAATCGCTTTGCCAACGGCCTCGATGGTCGCCTTACGGTCGCGCTGCGCGCCGCCCAAAGGTTCGGTGATAATGCGGTCAATCACGCCTAGCTTTTGCAAATCTTGCGCGGTCAGGCGCAGCGCTTCAGCCGCCTCGCGCATTTTTTCGGCATTTTTCCACAGGATCGATGCGCAGCCTTCGGGCGAGATCACGGAATAAACCGAATGTTCCAGCATGGCGATGCGGTTGGCCGTGGCAAAGGCCACCGCGCCGCCAGACCCGCCTTCACCAATGATGACCGACACCACAGGCACGCCTATTTCCAGACATTTGGCGGTGGACCGCGCAATCGCCTCGGCCTGCCCCCGCTCCTCGGCACCTTTACCAGGGTATGCACCGGGGGTATCGACCAGCGTGATCACAGGCAGGCGAAACCGATGCGCCAAATCCATCAACCGCACAGCCTTGCGGTACCCTTCGGGCCGCGCCATGCCGAAATTACGTTCAATGCGCGATTTGGTGTCATTGCCCTTTTCTTGGCCAATCACCACCACAGGCAAATCGTTAAACCGTGCCAGCCCGCCCATGACGGCGTGGTCATCGGCAAAGCCGCGATCCCCTGCCAGCAGAGTGAATTCTTGGAACAGCGCCTCGATGTAATTTTTCGCATGGGGGCGATCAGGATGGCGCGCGACTTGGCATTTCTGCCAAGGGGTCAGGGATTTATACATATCCTTCAGCATCACGCCCGCCTTGCGATCCAGCCCTTCGGATTCTTTGGAAATATCCATCGCAGGGTTGGCCCGCGCCATCGCGCGCAGCTCTTCGGCCTTGCCTTCGATTTCCGCCAAGGGCTTTTCAAACTCGAGGTAGTTCATCAGATGCTCCCGCTGTTTGGCCCTATATGCGCAAAGCGGGGGCAAAGTGCAACGGGCAGGGCAGGTGGATAGGACGCAAAGGGGGGCACGCCCCCCTCGGCCTTTGGCCTCACCCCTGTGGATATTTAAGAAAAAGAGAAGCGGGCTGGGTTAGGATGCCGCCAGCATTTCAGCCTGTTTCACAATCACCTCGGCCTGTTTGATCGATGCGATATCCACCAAGCGGCCCTTATAGACTGTGGCCCCCTCGCCGCGCGCCTTGGCGTCTGCCATCGCGGCCAAAATCTCGCGGGCCTCGGCCACGGCGGCATCGCTGGGCGTAAACACCGAATTGGCCAGCGCGATTTGTTTGGGGTGAATGGCCCATTTTCCAACCATTCCCAGCGTGGCGCAGCGGTGGGCTTGGGCCAAGAACCCCTCATCATCGGAAAAATCGCCAAACGGGCCGTCCACGGGCAGCACCCCATGTGTGCGGCAGGCGGCAACAATCGCGGCCTGCGCCCAGTGCCACGGATCGGGCCAATGTTTTGCGCCGTTCTGGATCATGTAGTAGTTTTCCTGCGTCCCGCCGATGCCCGTGGTTTGCATCCCCATGCTGGCGGCAAAATCGGCAGCTCCCAGCGACATCGCCACAAGGCGGGGGGAGGATGCTGCAATTTCCTCGACATGGGCAATGCCTGCGGCAGATTCGATGATCACCTCAAAGGTAATCGGCTTGGCGCGGCCCTTCGCGCGTTCAACCGCCGTGACCAACGCATCCACAGCGTAAACATCCGCCGCACAGCCCACTTTGGGGATCATAATCTGGTCAAGGCGATCTGAGGATTGTTCCAGCAAATCCACAACATCGCGGTACCAATAGGGGGTGTCTAGGCCGTTGATTCGCACCGACAGGGTCTTGTTGCCCCAATCGATGGCTCCAATCGCCGCGATTATATTGGCGCGGGCGGTGTCTTTGTCGCTTGGCGCAACCGAATCCTCTAGATCCAAATTGATCACATCCGCGGCTGAAGCGGCCATCTTTTCAAACAGCGCGGGGCGTGATCCGGGGCCAAACAACTGGCAGCGGTTTGGGCGGGCGATGGGGGTGGGTTGTGGACGGAAGGACATTTCTAATCGCAATCATATTTCGTTTTTGATTGCTATGGCGTTATAATGTTGCGCCCGCAGACGCAAGCAGCTTTTGCAAACCCAGCAGGAACTGCTGCCCAGCAGCGCCGCTTTTCTTTTCCCCGCGCCCGCGCCACAATGCCCTATGATCACTGTAACCCACGACCGTTTCGCCCTGCGGGAAACCTTCACCATCTCGCGCGGCAGCAAGACCCACGCCGATGTGCTGACCGTGCGCATCACGCGCGGCGGCCATACGGGCTGGGGCGAATGTGTGCCCTACGCCCGCTATGGCGAAACATTGGGCAGCGTGGCTGCGCAGATTGAAACCCTAGCCCCTGATATCACGCGCACTGCCCTTCAAACCGCCCTGCCCGCTGGCGCTGCCCGCAATGCGGTGGATTGCGCGCTGTGGGATTGGGAATGTAAGGCGGCAGGCAAACGTGCGTGGGAATTGGCAGGCCTTCCCGCCCCCACCCCTGTTCAAACCGCCTTTACCCTTTCGCTGGATACCCCCGAGATTATGCGCGCTAAGGCCTGCGCCAACGCCCACCGCCCCATTTTGAAAATCAAACTTGGCACGCCAGATGATATGCCCCGCCTAGAGGCCGTGCGCATGGGCGCGCCAGACGCAACCCTGATTATTGACGCGAATGAAGGCTGGACGCCTGCCATTTACACCCACCTTGCCCCGCATCTTATCAGCCTTGGCGTGGCGCTGGTGGAACAGCCCCTGCCTGCAGGCGCAGATCAGATGCTTGCCGAAATCGCCCGCCCCCTGCCCGTTTGCGCCGACGAATCGGCGCATGATGCGGCATCCCTGCCCGCGCTCGTGGGGCGCTATGATATGGTCAACCTAAAGCTGGACAAAACGGGTGGGCTGACCGAAGGCCTGATCGCGCGCAATACCGCCCAAGTTTTGGGCCTGCGCGTGATGGTGGGCTGTATGGTGGGATCAAGCCTTGCCATGGCGCCCGCCAGCCTGCTGGCGCAAGGCGCCGAATTCGCAGACCTTGACGGCCCGCTTCTTCTGCGCGAAGACCGCAACCAACCTCTGCACTATGACGTGCAAGGCCTACACCCG
>CAMAWZ010000176.1 GCA_945861995.1 Pseudorhodobacter antarcticus | reverse complement strand
CAATAGCCGCCAGCGATGCCTCTATCTTTTGCATCGCCAAAAAGTTCAGCCCCAAATACAGCGCATTCTGACACAGGCCAAAGATGATAACCGACCGCGCGGTCTGCCTGTCCAGCCGCCAGCTTTGCCCCAAGGCGCGCGCAATAAGCACCGCGATCAAACCCGAAATCGCAAAACGCGCCGTCAGCGTCAGAAACGGTGGCGCGCCCGCCATCAAAATGCGTGCCGTGGCAAAGGCAGATGACCACATAATCGAAAATGCCACACCCATGGCGATTGCCCGCTTATCCATTTACCGCCCCTGCGCGTTTCTATCGATGCAAAAAGGGCCGCCCAAGGGCGACCCTTTCCTGTCTTATAGCCGATCCAGCAATTAGCCGTTCACAATGTCTTTCAGGCTTTTTGCGATCGAGAATTTCACCGATTTATCGGCGGCTTTGGTCATGGTTTCACCCGTGGCTGGGTTGCGAACTTGGCGCTCGGGGCGCGCACGGCATGCCATTTTGCCCAAACCAGGCAGCGTCACAGATCCGCCCTGTGCCACTTCGCGCGATACAACATCGGCAACGGCTGTCAAAGCTGCAGTTGCGGTTTTTTTATCACTGCCCATTGCGTCAGCAATTGCGGCCACCAGTTGCGATTTGGTCATTGCGGTCGACATGTTCTAATTCTTCCCTCGTTTGGGGCCAACGTTAAGATGCGGCCAGTTGTATGCCCGTTTCGGGCGATGTGGTTGCTGTTGCCAAAAACAGGGGTATTTGCAAGCATTTTTCGCCCTTTGGCAAGCCTATTGTTCACATCACAAGAACGCCGTCTCCTCAAAGCTGCGCAACTTGCGGCTGTGGATGCGACCAATTGGCATTTGGCGCAAACGCTCCATCGCGCGAATACCAATTTGCAGATGGCGGCTGACTTGAGTTTTGTAGAAATCGGTCGCCATGCCGGGCAGTTTCAATTCGCCATGCAAGGGCTTGTCAGACACGCATAAAAGAGTGCCGTAGGGCACGCGAAACCGAAACCCATTGGCCGCAATCGTGGCGCTTTCCATATCCAGCGCAATCGCGCGGCTTTGAGACAGGCGGCGCACGGGGCCAGATTGGTCGCGCAGTTCCCAATTACGGTTATCGATCGTGGCCACAGTGCCCGTACGCATGATGCGCTTTAGCTCGTATCCGTCCAGTTGGGTCACATCGGCGACCGCTTCTTGCAGGGCAATCTGAATTTCCGCCAGCGCAGGGATCGGCACCCAAATGGGCAGATCATCGTCCAGAACGTGATCTTCGCGTAAGTAAGCATGAGCCAAGCAGAAATCGCCCAAAGACTGGCTGTTGCGCAGGCCCGCGCAGTGCCCCACCATCAGCCACGCATGAGGGCGCAGCACCGCAATATGGTCGGTTGCGGTTTTGGCATTGCTGGGGCCAACCCCAATATTGACCAGCGTGATACCATCCCCATCGGCCCGCTTTAGATGATATGTCGGCATTTGCGGCAGTTTGGCGGGAGTGGTGATCAGATCATCTGGTTTTGAGATTTCTTGGTTCCCCGTGGCCACAAAACTTGTGTAACCCAGCGCGGGGTCGCGCAGCGCTTGGCGTGCAAACGCCTCGAATTCATCGACATAGAATTGATAGTTGGTGAACAACACATAGTTCTGAAAATGCACAGCATCCGTTGCGGTGTAATGCGACAGGCGCGCCAGCGAATAATCCACCCGCTGCGCCGTAAACGGGGCCAGCGGGCGCGAGCCGTCTTCGTTATACATCCGCGTGCCGTTGACAATATCGTCATTCGTGGTGGCCAAATCGGGCACATCGAACACATCGCGCAGCGAAAAGGTCAGGCTACCCTCTTGCGGAATGGCCACATCTTGGTTGCCTGCCACAGCAAAATGCACAGGGATTGGCGTGTCGGACGGGCCGATTTGCACGGGCACGCCGTGATTTTGCATCAGCAGGTCAATCTGACCAATCAGATAATTACGAAACAGATCAGGCCGTGTGATGGTGGTGGAATAGGTGCCTGGGCCAGCGACGTGGCCATAGGACAGACGGCTGTCGAGTTTATCGTGCTGCGTGACGGTCAGGCGAATTTCGGGGTAATAGGCGCGCAGGCGCATATCGGGCTTGCCCGCTGTCGCGGCATGGCTAAAGGCGCGGGTCAAAAACTCGGTCGCACCACGATAAATCAGGATCAAATAGTCCACTGCCTCGGCGGCATTGGTAAAGCTGCGCGCATCGTGCACGGGCGGGAATTGGGTCGATAGGGGTGGTTTGCTCATTCTTCTTCTCTCTTTTGACCCAGCATCTAAGGGGTTTGGGGTGCCGCTGGCAAGTGTTTGCGGATATTTGCGCGCTTTTAGGCCGACCACATGACGATATAGTGACGCACAGGTTGCGGTGTGCGCCGTGCAAAATCATCTTGATATGCACCAGATTGCGCGGGATAACGCGCGCATGAACACGCTTCTGACCCTTGGCCATGGCTACTGCGCCGAAGAACTGGCGGCCCGCCTGATCCCGCAGGGATGGCAGGTGATTGGCACGGCGCGCACGCCCGCGCGCGCCTCTGAAATGGCGCAGGCTGGGGTCAAGGCGGTCATCTATCCGTGCGATCTAACCCCTGCCCTTGCCCGCGCCAGCCATATTTTGATCAGCGCCGCGCCCACTGCCGATGGGGATATTTTTCTGGCACAGGCGGGCGATTGCATCCGCGCAGCGCGTCCAGAATGGGTGGGGTATCTGTCGACCACAGCGGTTTATGGCGACCATCAGGGCGCGTGGGTGGATGAAGATACCCCGCCCAAGCCGCAGTCAGGCCGCGCCACCGCCCGCGTTTTGGCCGAAGGCCAGTGGCAGGCCACGGGTCTTCCCGTGCATATCTTTCGCCTTGCGGGCATCTATGGGCCAGGCCGCGGCCCATTCCAGAAAATCCGCGATGGATCGGCGCGCCAGATCATCAAAAAGAACCAAGTGTTCAGCCGCACCCATGTTCAAGATATTGCCCAAGTGCTGGCGGCATCTATTGCCGCGCCGCAAGCGGGGCAAATTTATAATGTCTGTGATGATAACCCAGCCCCACCCGAAGAGGTTCTGTGCTATGCGGCCGATCTGCTTGAGGCTCCGCACCCGCCCAAGATAGACTTTGAAACCGCCGTCCTGCCCGAAATGGTGCGCAGCTTTTATGCCGAATCCAAACGCATCAGAAATGATAAGATTAAATCGGCGCTTGGGGTAAAGCTGCTGTACCCCACCTATCAGGCGGGGCTGACCGCCTTGCTTAAATCCGAAGCCTAACGCTAATTCTAGCCTCGCGCTAAATCCAGCCCTGCGCCGCGACCCAATCCAGCACAGACTGAACTGCGCTTTTTGCCATGACCAGCCCCACTTTTGCCAAGGCCAGCGCTTGCGGTACAATCACCTGCACCTCATCGCGCAGGCTGTTCACAAAGGTGATATATTGCCCTACGGGTTCGGCCAATTCTGGCACGGCGTTCGCCAAGTCGGGGCCAAAAACATATCCCGCCGCCGCCAAAAGCGCGCCCAGCATTACACTATAAAACCCAGCGCGCCCACCAGATTTCTGGCGCGGCTTGGGTGTGGCAGTGGCAAAATCGCGGCCAAGGTCTTGGCCTTGCGCCAGCTCTGCACTGGGCTGCAGCAATATTGACCCATTCTGGGGCCCGGTCTTAGGCCCAGTTTGGGGCGCTGCAAACATCGGCGCAGTATGAACAACGGCATCGTCATTCAATCCCTTCAGGCGGGCCACACGGCGGGGCGAGACACGCGGCGAAGGCGCAGCAAACTGCGCATTTTCGGCCCGCGCATTATGCTGGGCGTCCAGCTCCGCCTCGATATCGCGCAGATCATCATCCGTGTCTTGACCAGAGAGGTTGGCCGTTGCCTGCACGTCAGGTTGTGCGCCCAATTGCACGCCGCGCGCATCTTTGGCAACCATCGCATCCAGTTCTGCCTCGGGGCCATCGACATGCGGCGCGGGTTTGGCCACGGGCGCGGCTGCGGGCGTGGCGCGGGCCGCATCTTCTGCGCGCTTGGCTTCTTCTAGGGCTACTTCTTCGCGTAAAACCCGCAGCGCCTCAGGGTCCAGTTCGCGCCGTGGAAGTGGCGCTGGCACCTCTTTGCCCTGCGCCAGCGGTGGCGGCGGATCATACAGAACCGACTCTATCTCGTAATCGGCTTCAAAATCGGGGTGGGCTTGAAACCAGCCATGACCGCAATTGGAACATTGAACATCGCGCCCCTCAAAGGGGATGGCCGAGGCGCCAACCTCGTATTCAGCGTCACAGTTCGGGCATTGCAGGCGCATGGGCTGCCAAATCCATTGGGTTATAGGTACGCAAACTCTATCAACCTTCTGCGTGCACTAAAAGCCCCCGAGCCGTCTGCGCCATCTTTTGTCAAACGGGCCTCCCGCTGCGCCATGCACCATTGAAACCCGCGCAACCATAGGCGATGGTGCGCCCTAGCGAATGGCGGCCATAGGGGCTTTGGTGTGATTGGGTTTGAAGGCGTATCTTATGGCTATGATGGCGGGAACTTATTGGCCGACATCAACTTGCGCCTTGCGGCGGGTTCGTTTCATTTTCTAACGGGCCCATCAGGCGCAGGAAAATCCACTTTTCTGAAACTATGCTACGCCGAACTGCTGCCCAATTCGGGGCGCGTGACGATTATGGATCAAATCGCCACCGCGATGTCGCGCGATGATATTGCCTTTGCGCGCCGCCGCATCGGCGTTGTGCATCAAGATTGTCAGTTCCTAGACCATCTGCCCGTCGATGAAAATATCACCCTGCCGTTGACTGTGTCGGGCCAATTCGCCGAACCGCGCGATTTGCGCGAACTTATGGATTGGGTTGGCCTTGCCCCTTTGGCCCGCGCCTATCCGCCCCAACTTTCGGGCGGGGAACGCCAGCGCGCCGCCTTGGCCCGCGCCGTGATTATGGGGCCAGATGTGATTTTGGCAGACGAGCCAACGGGCAACCTTGATTGGGATATGTCGCTGCGCCTGCTAACCTTGCTGCTAGAGCTAAACCGCATGGGCAAAACCGTGCTGATCGCCACCCATGACATGAACCTGATCCGCCAAGCCAAATCCCAAGTGGCCGCGCGCGTTTTGCGCATTTCTAACAAACGGATCCAGCTTGCAGGGGCAGATCTGTGATGCGCGCGCCCAGCTTTCGACCCATCCAGATGATCGCAGCCCTGCGAAGCACCCTGCGTCCTGATGGCAGCGAAGGCAACATCGTGCCGCCTTCGGGCCATACCGCATGGCTGACAACATTCACCGCTGGCGCGATGGCCTTTTTGGCCGTGTTCGCGCTGGCCTTGGCGCTGGCATCGGGCCGCTTGGCAGGGCGTTGGTCAGACGCGCTGGAACGCACGGCAACCGTGCGCCTTTCTGCGCCCCAAGATCAGATTGATCTGCAAATTCAGGCGGTGCTGAACGTGCTGCAAACCACGCCCGGCATTGCCAGCGCGCGCGCGCTGACAGCGGA
>CAMAWZ010000175.1 GCA_945861995.1 Pseudorhodobacter antarcticus | reverse complement strand
ACCAATTTGTCCAAGAAATTGGTCAAATAGGCAGGGCGCTTGTTGCGGAAATCGATGTAGTACGAATGTTCCCACACATCGCAGCCCAAAAGCGCGGTTTGGCCAAAGCACAAGGGGTTCACGCCGTTTTCAGTTTTGGTGATTTTCAGCGCGCCGCCTGCGTCTTTGACCAGCCATGCCCAGCCATACCCAAACTGACCTGCGCCTGCGGCAGAAAAATCTTCCTTGAACTTGGCGACAGATCCAAACGCCTCAACCAGCGCTTTTTCCAGATCGCCCGGCATGGCTTTGCCCTCGCCCGGCCCCATCACGTCCCAAAACAGGTTGTGGTTCCAGTGCTGGCTGGCATTGTTGAAAATGCCAGATTGCGCCACTGCGCCCGCAACATAAGTGCCGCGCACGATATCGTCCAGCGATTTGCCTTCCCATTCGGTGCCTGCGATCAGCTTATTGCCGTTATCAACATAGGCCTTGTGGTGGATGTCGTGGTGAAATTCCAGCGTTTCGCGCGACATGCCCAAAGGGGCCAGCGCATCATGCGAATAGGGCAGATCGGGAAGGGTAAAGGACATATTGGGCTCCTAGGTTATAGCTTCCATACATAGAAGCGCGCGCGGGCAATTGGTCAAGGGGCCAAGGGCGAAAATTCGCCTGCCCCTTATCCCTTGATCGCCTATTGCAGTTGGCAAGTGCCGCGTCCTTCAAAATCGTTGGAATAGCCCGTTGGTCTGGCGTGAACGCGGATTTTCAGTGTCTCCTCGGACAAGGTTGCACGGTATTCAATGCGCGCCCTTTGCTTTGATGCGTTGCGCGTATCAACCGACCAGCGAAACACAAGGCCCGCCGACCCAGGATTGCCGACTTTGGCGTTGACACTGTCTTTGCCAAAATGCTGCATCACTGCATCTTCGACGACGATTTCTTTTTTGTCGGGCGCAACATGGACGTACATATCGATGGAAACCCACCCCGACCGCTTGCCCGTTTCTTTCAACGTGCAATAATAGCTTGCGGCGTTTATCGGCCCTGAAAGCCCAACAATCAACGCAGAAACCCAAAACGCCAGACGCAGTTTTACAGCCATTCGCACGCTCCTTAGGTCAATTTACAACCTAAGGTTAGCCAAATGTGGTCTGATATGGCAATCCTAAATCTGAGTTCCCTCTTTGGCGGCGTGCGACAATAGGTCAAACACATATTGTGCGACCGAGCGGAAGCAGATCACTGTGGCAGGAGCCCCTTCCACCCAAAACGCAGCGGGCACTTGGGCCAGACGGGTGCGGCGCATCTCTTTCGGGCCAAGGGCGGCAAAATCGGTGGGCGACAGTTTGGCCAGAACCGACTGCGCCATGCCGTCAATCGCAAACACAGCGCGGGCGTCCGAGACATCCAGCGCCAAGTGGTGCTGGCCTGACAGCGCCTTTGCAATCGCGTCCAGTGCGGCAGGCACATCCGCGTGGGGCATTATCAGCAGATATTCATCGGGCGACATCCATGCCGCGCGTCTATCGCCCGCTGTTTCAATATCGCGCATCTGCGGGATGGCGCAGCCTGTCGCGGCCGTGATCGCGGCGGCCAGCCCCGCCACATCGGGCGCAGCGCGCAGGGTGATCATGCCAAGCGGCCCAATTTCGCGGATGTTGGCATAGCCTGTGAATGCGGCCCCGTTCAGGGCGGATGCGGGTGCGGGATTAGACATCTTGCTTGGCCCCTTCTTTGTCATAAAACACGGGATCGATGACGCGCGCCTTAACTGTGCCGCCTGCGATGGTGTTAAATTCGACCACATCGCCAAGGCGGGTCAGGCCGCCTGCGATCAACCCCATCGCAATACCGCGCCCCAAAGTTGGGCTGAAATAGGTCGAGGTGACGCGCCCTTGGGTATTGCGCTGGCCATTGGCGTTGACCCCATCCGCGATGATATAGGCCCCGTCAGGCACAACGCTGCCGTCAAGTGTTTCAAAGCCCGCAAGTTTCCAGCGCGTATCGGATGCCAAATAGGTGCGCATTTGCCCGCGCTTGCCAAGATAGTCGGGTTTTTTCTTGGAAATCGCCCAGCCAAGGTTCAAATCTTGGGGAATGACCGTGCCATCGGTTTCATCGCCAATCATGATAAAGCCTTTTTCGGCGCGCAGCACGTGCAGTGCCTCGGTGCCATAGGGCATCATGCCGTGACCCTCGCCCGCCTGCGCCAGCGCGGCCCAAAGCGCCGCGCCATGACCTGCGGGGACGGCGATTTCATACGAAAGTTCGCCCGAAAAGCTGATCCGATAAATTCGCACGGGAAAGCCGCCAAGAGTGCCTTCCGACCAGCCCATGAAAGGCAGCGCGTCTTTCGACACATCCATCCCGCCAAGGGCTTGCAGCACATCGCGGGCCTTGGGGCCGACAACCGCGATTTGGGCGTATTGCTCGGTTACGTTGGCGGTATAAACCCGCCAATCCCACCATTCGCATTGCAGCCAATCTTCCATCCACGCGTGGATGCGGTCGGCCCCGCCCGATGTGGTATGGCACAAGAACGTGTCCTCGGACAGGCGTGCAACAACGCCATCATCCGATAGGAACCCCTGCTCGTTGCACATCAGCCCATAGCGGCATTTGCCGATGGGCAAGCTCGACATGACACCCGTGTACAGCATATCCAAAAACTTGCCCGCATCTGGCCCTTTGACGATGATCTTGCCAAGGGTAGATGCGTCCAGCAGGCCAACATTCGTGCGGGTGTTTTTCACCTCGCGGATCACCGCTTGGCCGTGGTTTTCGCCCAAACGGGGGAAGCAATAGGGGCGGCGCCACAGGCCGACGGGTTCGAAATAGGCCGATTGCCCCTCGTGCAGATGGTGCATGGGCGTGCGGCGCAGAGGTTGGAAAATATCGCCGCGCGCCTCGCCAGCCAGCGTGCCAAAGGTGACGGGGGTGTAGGGCGGGCGGAAGGTGGTGGTGCCAACAGAGGGAATATCTTTATGCAAGGCTTGGCTTAGCACCGCCAGCCCGTTGATATTGCTAAGCTTTCCCTGATCTGTTGCCATGCCAAGGGTGGTATAGCGTTTGGTATGCTCGACCGATTCATACCCTTCGCGCGCGGCAAGCTGCACATCGGAAACTTTGACATCGCTCTGATAATCCAGCCACATTTTTGCCCGCGCGGTGATGCTGGCAGCTTGCGGCATGATCCAAATCGGCAAGATTGCGCCATCGTTGCGCGCATCTGCCTTGGCGGTTTTGGCAGTTTGGCCCTTGTGGCCCATCTCGGCGGCAGCTTTGGCACCAGCGGCGGCGGCGTCAGGTAACGCCTCGGCGGCGGTCAGATAGCCATTCGAGGCCCCTGCCGCCAGAACCATCGCTGCGCCATCTGCCCCCGTGGGCGGGCGGGCAGTGTCGGGGCGGAACATGGAGGCCGCCTCGTCCCACATCACTTTGCCGCCGCAATGCGAGTACAGATGCACCACGGGCGAATGGCCGCCCGACATGGCGATGCAATCACACTCGATGGTTTCCAGCACAGTGCCTTCGCCTGCGGCAAGGCACACTTCCACGCCCGTGACGCGGCGCGAGCCCTTGACCTTTGCCACGCCGCGCCCAGCAAGAATGCGAATGCCAAGTGCGCCTGCCTGCTGCGGCAAATCGCCCGTTACATCCACCCGCGCATCGATAACGGCAGGCACCGACAGCCCCGCCCGATGCAGGGCAATGGCCGTCAGGTAGGCGTCATCGTTATTGGTCACAATGACAGTGCGATCGCCTGCTGAAACAGCGTAATTGACCACATAATCGCGCAAGGCAGAGGCCAGCATGACACCCGGTATGTCGTTGCCTGCAAAGGACAATCCGCGTTCAATCGCGCCTGCGGCCGTAATGGTGCGGCCAGCGCGAATGCGCCACAGGCGCTGGCGCGGTTGATCAGGGCTTGGCGCGTGATCATTCAGCCGCTCGGCCGCCAAGATATAACCGTGATCATAGACCCCCACCGCGCCCGTGCGCAGGCGCAGGGTGGCATTTGGCATGGCCAAAAGGGCTGTGACAGTGGCGTTGATCCAATCGATCGCAGGGTTGCCGTCAATCACATCGCCGTCCACAGGCGCGCGCCCTCCCCAATGGGGGGATTGCTCCAAAAGGATCACGGTTGCCCCTGCGGTGGCGGCGCTCAGCGCGGCTTGCAGCCCTGCAATGCCGCCGCCCACAACCAGCACGTCGCAAAAGGCATAGGCCTGCTCGTACACATCGCCGTCCCGCTGCTGCGGCGCAGGGCCAAGGCCCGCTGATTGGCGGATGATCGGTTCGAACACATGCTTCCACGCCGCGCGCGGATGGATGAAAGTTTTGTAATAAAACCCCGCAGGCAAAAGCCGCGCGGCATAGTTGTTCAAAATCCCGATGTCAAATTCTAGGCTGGGCCAATGGTTTTGGCTGCGGGACGTCAGCCCGTCAAACAATTCGGTTTGCGTGGCGCGCTGGTTCGGCTCGGTGCTGGGGCCAGTGCCGATGGTCAAAAGGGCGTTCGGCTCTTCGGCGCCCGACCCCACAACCCCGCGTGGGCGGTGGTATTTGAACGACCGCCCCATCAACATTTGGTCATTGGCCAGCAGCGCCGAGGCCAAGGTATCGCCGCTATAGCCGAGCATATGGCGGCCATTGAAGGTAAAGCGCTGGGGGAAATTGCGGTCGATCAGGCGGCCGCCAACGGGGAGACGGGCGCTCATGCGTAACCCTTCCAATCTGGACGTTTCTTTATGATAGCGGCGATAATGTCGGCAGGGGGCTGGGATACCTGCGCAGGATATGTGCCGAACACCTCGAGTGTGGCAGTGCAGCGGGCGGCCAAAAACCATTTCCCGCAGCCATATGTGTGCCGCCAGCGTTCAAAATGCACGCCTTTTGGGTTTTTGCGCGCGAACATATAGACTTCAAATTCTTCGTCCGTGGACGTGGGCCCAAAGCGTTTGAGATGCGCCTCGTATCCCGGGGAAAGTTCGGTTTCGCAGGCGCGGATGCCGCAATAGGGGCAGGTTAGGGTTAGCATCTAAAGCTCCCACAGATGAAAATATAATTGGCCACAAGATCGCCGTAGGCCCATTGCAGCGTGGCGGTCAGCGTAATGCCAACATCGAACAAGCGCACAGCGATCGAGCGGCGGTCTGATCGGGCCATAAGACGCTCGATCAGTTCCAGATGGTGGTCGCGGTCGGCCAAGGACAGGGGCGGCGTGCCCTTATGTTCGGCCCGCAGCACAAGGATCAGCGCCTTTAAAAGGTCTATCTGATAGGTCTGGCGCAGGCTGGCGGTGATGGCAAAAGCCACCAAGATCAGCCCCGCCCCCAGCCCGCCCGCGCGGGCGAAAAATTCGGCCGAATGGATGATAACGGCATAGAAAGATACCATCAGCCAGACCGACGCTGCCGCCAACACCACACTGCGCGCGCGGCGAAAGCGCACCTCATGGGCGTGCAGGATGGCTTCGATATCGGAGAAGGTTTTCATAGGCCAGCCCTGTGACCACGGCCTGCGGGGGGCCAGCCCCCCTGCGTCTTTGGCAGGCCAAAGACG
>CAMAWZ010000174.1 GCA_945861995.1 Pseudorhodobacter antarcticus | reverse complement strand
AACATACCGATGATATTGGTCTGCACCACGGCCAAAAACTGTGCGGGGTCAATTTCGTCAATAGGCGCTTGGGGCGCGGAAATGCCCGCATTGTTGAACAGAACGTCCAAGCGGCCCCAGTGGGTTTTGATGGTGTCAAAGGCGGCGGTGACATCGGCCAGATTGCCCACATCACCCGCCAGGATAAGGGCAGGTGCCCCTGCCGCCGTGTCATGCAAGGTTTGCGCGCGCCGCCCCATCAGGGCCACATCCCAGCCTTGGGCCATAAAAAGGCGGGCGGTGGCGCGGCCAATGCCCGCCCCCGCCCCTGTGATTAAGATACGCTGCGGCGCGTTCAAGGCGCGCTCAAATCTCGGACATCAGTTGCGATTTTGCCTCAATCATCAGGGAGGTCAGCTTGGCGCGAATTTCGTCCTCACTTGCTTTGCTGCCCAAATCGCCCGCCACTTTGCGCACGACATCATCGCTGCCCGCTTCTTCAAAATCGGCAGCAACCACAGATGCGGCGTATTCGGCGGCGTCATCCCCCGATTTACCCATCAGTTCTGCGGCCCAAAGGCCCAGCAGCTTGTTGCGGCGCGCTTCGGCGCGAAACTGCATGTCAGCATCATGGGCGAATTTGGATTCAAAGGCGTTTTCGCGGTCGTCAAAGCTTGGCATATCGTTCCCTTCGGCTTCGGTTGCATCGCTGCAGATATGGCGTGGCGGGGCGCGCGCTGCAAGGGGGATGGCGCGCGCTTTGTGCGCCTGCTTGCCCAAATGCGCCCCGTGCCCTATAGGCAGGGGAGTGTATCCATCGGGGGCCTTATGGCGCGGCGCAAGAAAATTTACGAAGGCGGGGCCAAGATTTTGTACGAGGGGCCCGAACCCGGCACTCTGATCGCCTATTTCAAAGACGACAGCGCCCCCACCCCCGAACAGGCGAACCCCGCTGCGGTGGATGGTAAGGGCGTGCTGAACAACCGTTTGTCTGAATTTTTCATGTCGGGCCTGCACGGCATTGGCATGGGCACCCATTTCATTCGCCGCGTGAATATGCGCGAACAATTGGTGCAAATGGCCGAGATGATCCCATTGGAAATTGTCGTGCGCAATTATGCAGCGGGCGAGATGAGCACCAATCTTGGGATTCCCGAAGGAACCCCATTGCCGGGGCCGATCGTGGAATATTACCTGAAAAACCCCGCTATTCCGCACAAGCCGATGGTCTCGGAAGAACATATCATGGCCTTTAATTGGGCCAGCCAGCAAGACATCGACGATATTATCCGCATCGCGCTGCGGGTGAATGACTTTCTGTCGGGCCTGATGCTGGCCGTGGGCGTGCGGCTGGCCGATTTTCGCATTGAAATTGGCCGTGTGTGGGAAGGCGACTTTATGCGCCTGATTTTGGCTGACGAGATCAGCCCAGATACGTGCCGTCTGTGGGATTTGCGCATCCCGGGCGAGCGGGGGGGCGAGCGCGGCGGCGACGTGCGTTCGGTACAAATGGGCGAAATGCCAAGCCCTGTTGACACCACACCCGTGGCCGACGTCTATACCGAACTTGCCCGCCGCCTTGGCGTTTTGCCCAGTAACGTGACCCATCAGATCAAGCCAAGTTTGATCAATTAGGCCATTCCCACTTGCCGCCCGCGCCGCCCTTGGCTAAGGCGGGAAAAATACGCAACCAGGAGAGTGCCGATGAAAGCGCGTGTGACAGTTATGCTGAAAGCTGGCGTTTTGGATGTGCAGGGCGAGGCGGTGCGCCACGCGCTGGGAAGCCTTGGTTTTGCGGGCGTATCGGGCGTGCGTCAAGGCAAGGTGATCGAGTTGGAACTGACTGAAACCGATGCGGGCAACGCCCGCGCCAGCGTGACGGCCATGTGCGATAAGCTTTTGGCGAATGTCGTGATCGAAAGCTATCAGATCGAGGTTGGTTGACGTGAACGCTGGACCAACCCTTAAATGGAACGAAGGCGACGCACAATCGCTGCGTCCCAAGTACTTGCCACGCTCGGCTTGGATCGGGCATGGTCCATTCGCGATGTGGCTAGTGCAGGCAATTGCCCCCCGTGTGATTGTCGAACTCGGCACGCATAATGGCTATTCGTATTTCTCTATGTGCCAAGCGATTAAGGACGCGGGGTTGCAAAGTAAGGCCTATGCCGTGGACACTTGGCAAGGCGATGATCATGCTGGGTTTTACAGCGATCAAGTTTATCAAGTGGTGGCTTTGGCAAACCAACCCTACGAAAACTTTAGCACCTTATTGCGCAAGAGGTTTGACCAAGCGTTGCCCGATATTGCAGCTGGTTCCGTTGATCTGCTGCATGTAGATAGTCGCCACGGTTACGAAGACGTCAAAGAAGATTTCGAAAGTTGGATACCAAAACTGTCTGATCGGGCCATCGTTTTGTTTCATGACACCGAAGTGCTAGACCGCGGATTTGGCGTTTATAAATACTGGGCCGAGCTGACGAAAAAACATACAGGCTTTGCCTTTCGGCAATCTCACGGGCTGGGCGTTTTATTTTTCGGTGCAAATCAAACCGATGCAGCGAAGGTCTTGATAGGGCAAGCGTCAACGCCTGAGGGGATTGACCAGTTACGACAACGCTTTGTCAAGCTGGGAAGAGGAACGAGGTTGCGCTATGTAGGGCAACGCGCGATCCAAAGGATCGCCAGTTTCTTTCAAGTGCAGCGCAGCTAGAATAGCGGGTTTTGGGCGGGCGTTGTCCCATAGCTGAAGAAATATAGATAGTCTGTGTCATCAACTTGCAAATAGGCCCATCATGAAAGCTGCTGTCATCACCTTTCCAGGATCGAATTGCGACCGCGATTTGGCTGTGGCCTTTGAACATGCGGGTTTTGATGTGGCGCGTGTGTGGCACAAAGACACGGATCTGCCTGCGGGCGTGGATGTTGTGGGGGTTCCGGGCGGGTTTTCCTTTGGCGACTATCTGCGCTGCGGGGCGATTGCCGCGCAAAGCCCCATAGCCGCGGCACTGCGCGCGCACGCCGCCAAGGGCGGCTATGTTTTGGGCATTTGCAACGGCTTTCAAGTGATTACCGAAATGGGCCTGCTGCCGGGCGCGTTGATGCGCAATGCGGGGCTGAAATTTATCTGTAAATCGGTGGATTTGGTTGTGGCCAGCGCCAACTCGCCCTTCACCAAATCCTTCGCCGTTGGCCAGACCATTTCCCTTCCCATTGCCCACCACGATGGCAATTACACCATCGATGCGGATTGTTTGGCGCGTCTTCAGGGCGAAGATCGCATTGCGCTGCGCTATGGGAACAATCCCAACGGGTCGATGGGCGATATTGCGGGGGTTTTATCGGAAAACCGCCGCGTTTTGGGCATGATGCCGCATCCCGAACGCGCGGTCGATGCGCGTGTGGGCGGCACCGATGGCGCGGGGGTCTTTGCCAGCCTGCTCGGCGAAATGGCGCTTGTCTGATTGCGCAGGCTTGAGGCGGCGCAAACGCGCGCCTAATCTTTGCACATGAGAATACCAGCACAGCGGCAGGTTGTTTTGCCCCAAACCGATGAGGATGACGAGGCGCAGGGCCAAGCGGCCCCCGCATCTTGGCGCATTCGGCTGGTCTATGCGGGGCTTGCGGTGATTGGCTTAGTGATTGTTTTCATCACGAATAACCTGCTGACAGAACGCTTTGCCGAAACCACCCGAAACCGCGCCGAACTGCGCATTGCGCTGTATTCAGGCAATATTCTGGCCGATTTGCAGCGATCATCCGTGGTGCCTTTGCTGCTGTCGGGTGATCCTGCGCTGATTGCTGCGCTGAACGATGGTATCTATACCGCCACCACGCGCCGCCTGATTGCGGGACAGCGGGAAATTGGTGTGGCCTCTATCATGCTGCTGGACGGTGACGGGCGCGTGGTGGGCGCAACTGACCGCAATGTCTTGGGCCAAAATCTGCGCGCCTCGGCATATTTTGTTGCTGCAAAACGCTCGAACGAGACGATTTTCACCGCAACACCGCGCGATGGCGGTGCATTCGATTTCACTTATGCGCGCCGCGTTGTGCAAGATGGGCGCAATCTGGGCGTGATCGTTGTGGCTGCCGATTTGATGAAGCACGAGCGCACTTGGGCCAGTTTGCAAGATTCGGTGTTGGTGACCAACAGCGAAGGCGTGGTGATTTTGGCATCCAACCATCGCTGGCGCGGCAAGGCAGTGGATGCGGCCCTGGCGTCGTCTGATGGGGCGGGCGCCGTGGCGCGGGCGCTGTCCAGTGCGACCGATTGGGCCAAAGACCCACCCGATGCCTATCTGTCTGGCGAAGCGGTGATGCGCACGGAAACGCGCCTGACGTTTCAGGGCTGGCGCATGGTTGATTTCACCGCCTATGATTCTGTGCGCGCGCAGGTCAATGGTGTGATTGCGTTGGAAATCATGGCGATGGCGATTTTCTCGGCGGTGCTGTTTTATATGTCCTCGCGCCGAGCAAAATCGCAATCAGTGGTGCTTTTGCGCGAATCGGTGGACTTGCGCAAGCTGAACGCGCGGCTGAACCGTGAAATCGCCAAGCGGGAGAAGGTGCAAAAAACGCTAGAGGTGGCGGAAACCTCGCTGGCGCAATCATCAAAACTGGCGGCTTTGGGCGAGATGTCGGCAGCGGTCAGCCATGAGTTGAACCAACCACTTGCGGCGATGAAGACCTATCTTGCGGGTGCGCGCCTGCTGCTGGAACGCAAGCGGCCAGACGAGGCGCTGTCCTCGTTCCAGCGCATTGACGATCTGATCGACCGCATGAGCGCCATTACGCGGCAGCTGAAATCTTATGCCCGCAAGGGGGGCGATGCGGTGGAACCTGTCGATCTGCGCGCTTGCCTGTCATCGGCCCTGTCGATGATGGAGCCGCAGCTTAAAACCCGCGCGCTGCGCATTGGCCGCACATTGCCGCGCACGCCTGTGATGGTGATGGCAGACCGCTTGCGGCTGGAACAGGTGATCATCAACCTTCTGCGCAATGCGTTGGATGCGACCAAAGATGTGGCTGATCCAGCGGTGGAATTGCTGATGACAGTTGGCGATGCTGCCGTTCTGTCGGTGCGCGATAATGGCACGGGGATCAAAGACCCATCAGCAATTTTTGAACCCTTCTACACCACGAAAAAGCAAGGCGAAGGCGTGGGTCTTGGGCTTGCGATTTCGTCCAGCATCATGGCCGATTTGGGCGGACGGTTGACTGCGCGCAACGCGGGCAGCGGCGGCGGCGCGGCGGGCGCAAACGGGGCTGCCCCCACAGGCGGGGCAATTTTTGATATCATTCTTCCCCTTTTGGGAAGCAAGGCAAAGGCAGCGGAGTAAAACATGGCACGGGCATTAAAAGTGGCGATGGTGGATGACGAAGCCGACATGCGCCAATCGATCAGCCAGTGGCTGGCTCTGTCAGGGTTTGACACCGAAACCGATTACAGTGCGGACGAAGCGCTGAAACACATCACCGCCGATTACAAAGGCATCGTGGTGTCAGATATCAAAATGCCGGGCATGGATGGGATGGCCTTTCTCAAACGCCTGATGACCATGGATTCGGGTCTGCCTGTTATCTTGATCACAGGTCA
>CAMAWZ010000173.1 GCA_945861995.1 Pseudorhodobacter antarcticus | reverse complement strand
GTTCACGAAATATCAAGCCATCCCTTAATTTCAGCTTCAAAACAGCCAGATGACGATTGAGGAGTTTAAGACCATCTTTTGGTGGGAATGGGGCCACCGCCAATTTGGCCGCGTGATTGGGCTGGTTTGGGCGCTGGGGTTTGCTGGGTTTCTGGCGACAAGATCTATCCCGCGCGGCTGGACGGGGCGTTTGCTGGGCCTTGGTGCGCTGGGCGGGCTTCAGGGCGCGATTGGCTGGTGGATGGTCTCATCAGGCCTTTCGGGGGATATGCTGGATGTGAAGTCTTATCGCCTTGCCACGCATTTGGGGTTGGCCTTCATCATTCTTGGCCTGATTGCGCATGATATATTCGAGTTATCGCGCAGCGAGGTTGATCTGATTGCAGCCCGCCGCGCAGGCGAGGGCAAGCTGGCGCGTATGGCCAAGGGGCTGATGCATTTTGCGTTTTTGCAAATTCTGCTGGGCGCGCTGGTGGCGGGAATTGACGCAGGCCGCGCCTTTCCAACCTGGCCCGATATGAACGGGCAGTTCTTTCCTGCCGATGCGTTCTATGTGGTGGATAGTGCAGGCAACGCGCTGCCGATCTGGCACGCATTCTTTGAAAATCCGGGTCTTGTGCAGTTTATGCACCGTATGTCGGGCTATTTGCTGGCTGCATTTGCGGTGGTGGTGTGGCTGCGGGCCCGCAAATCGGCTTATGCCATCACGCGGCGCGCGTTTCATGCGGTGCTGATCTTGCTGTTCGTGCAAATATTCATCGGCATTTACACGGCGCTGACGGCGGCACAGGTTCATGTGGCGATCACCCATCAGGTGACGGCCGTTATCCTGTGGGTGGCGATTATACGCGCGCGGCATTTGGCGGGCGCACCCGTGGCGGGCAGCTTGCGGGAGGGCGCGCTATGACTGCCTTTGATCAGATCATGGCGCATCAGCGCCAGACCGAAGCGTTGGGCAAGGTGATGGAGCGTCTTGGCTGGGATCAGGAAACCATGATGCCAGAAGGCGCGGCAGATCAGCGCGGCGCGGAAATGGCAGCATTAGAGGGCGTTCTACACGCCCGCCGCACCGATCCGCGGTTGGGCGAATGGCTGGCCGTGGCGCAGGCCCCCGATGGGCCGGGCGCGCGCGCGCTGGATTTGATTGCGCGGTCTTACGCGCGCAATGTAAAAGTGCCCGCTGATCTGGCGCAAAAACTGGCGCAGGTGACATCGACCGCGCAGGGCATTTGGGCCGCCGCCCGCGCCGCTGATGATGTGGCAGCGTTTCTGCCCACCCTGACCGAAGTTATCGCCCTGCGCCGCGAAGAAGCCGCCTGTTTGGCCGCTGGCGGGGATTTGTATGACGCGCTGATTGATGATTACGAGCCTGATTCAAAAGCCGCCGATTTGGCTGCAATGTTCGCCCGTATGCGCCCGCGTCTGGTGGCTTTGCGCGCCGCCGTGCTGGATGCACCTGCACCCGAACCCTTGACGGGCCATTTCCCGCAGGCAGGCCAGCTGGCCCTGTCGCGCAAAATGGCCGAGGTGTTTGGCTATGATTTCACGCGTGGGCGCATTGATTTGGCGGTGCATCCGTTTTCATCGGGTGGCGGCGATGACAGCCGCATCACCACGCGGGTGGCAGAAAATGACCCGTTCAATTGCCTGTATTCGACCATCCACGAACTCGGCCATTCTTGCTATGAACTCGCCATAGATCCTGCCTATAACTTCACGCCCCTTGGCCATGGCGTATCAATGGGCGTGCATGAAAGCCAAAGCCGCATTTACGAGAATCAAATCGGGCGCGGGGCGGCGTTTTGTGAATTTCTGTTCGGGCAAATGCGCGCCCAGTTTGGCGAGATGAACCTGAAAACTGCGCGCGATTTTTCCCGCGCGGTGAACCGTGTTCATGCGGGATTTATTCGCACCGAAAGCGACGAGGTGCAGTATAATCTGCATATTATGATGCACTTTGATCTGGAACGCGCATTGATATCGGGCGATCTGACCTCGCGCGATTTGGAATCTGCGTGGAATGACCGCTTTTTGCGAGATTTTGGCGTGGCCGTGCCGCGCCCCAGTTTGGGGATGCTGCAAGATGTGCATTGGTCGGCGGGGCTGTTTGGCTATTTCCCGACCTATACGCTGGGCAATGTCTATGCGGGCTGCCTGAACGCCGCGATGCGCCGCGATCTGCCGAATTTGGACGACCATCTGGCGCGCGGCGATACCGCCCCTGCCACGGGTTGGCTGCGCGGTAAATTGCAGCGTCACGGCGGTTTGCGCGGTGCGGCAGACACGATCGAACAGGCCTGCGGCTTTGCACCAACAGAGGCCCCGCTGCTGGAGTATCTAGAGGCAAAATTCACCGATCTGTACGCATTATGACGCAGGTTTTTGGAATGGGGCGGCAAAGCCTTGGCGTGTGGCTGCTGGCGGTGGCGCAGACGCTCACCTATGCGGGGGTTTACTATGCCTTTGCCGCGCTTCTGCCAGATTTGATTGTGGCCACAGGCTGGTCGGTTGCTGATTTGGCCTTTGGCCCCACGATCAGCTTTTTGGTGATGGCGGGGATGTTGCCGCTCACAGGGCGTAGCCTTGATCATGGGCATGGCGCGGCCATGATGCTGGGCGGGCCAGTGCTGGGGGCGCTTGCGCTGTTATGGCTCGCGCAGGTTACTGCGCTGTGGCAGTGGAATTTGGGCTGGGCGCTGATTGGGCTGGCGATGTCGGGCAGTGTCTATGAGACGTGCTTTGCCCAATTGACCCGCGTTTTGGATGGGCCAAAGGCAGGGCAACAGCGCGGGGTATTGACCGCGCGCGGCGCAATCATTCGCGTCACGCTGGTGGCGGGATTTGCCAGCAGTTTGGCCTTTCCGCTGGGCCATTGGTGGGGGGCGGCGCTGGGCGGGCAAACGGCGCTTGCGGCCTTTGCTGGGGTGGTCGCGCTGGCTGTGCCTGTCACTGCGCTGGGCCTTGCTTTGCTGGGCGATGCGCGCAAAGGCGCGCAGCATCCTGCCCCGAGGAAGGGCGCTTTGATCGCAGCGCTCAGCAATCGCGCCTTTTGGGTGCTGACGGCAGTCTTCACCGCGATTTGGGCCAGCCATGGCGTTCTGATGACTTATGTTTTGGTGCTGTTTGCCGACCGCGGTGCGGGGGCGGGCGTGGCGGCCTTTGCCGCCAGTTGCATTGGCCCCGCCCAAGTTTTTGGCCGCCTGATGCTAATGGCGGGCGGCGCGCGCGTGTCTAACCGCGCGGCGACGCTCTTCTCGCTTGGCTCGCTTGCGCTCGGGGGCATGGTTTTGATTGCCGCAGGGGCCGCCCCGCTGCTGATCTTTGCCTTTGCCACATTGCAAGGTATGGGGGCGGGACTGCTTTCTATTTTGCGCCCTGTGTTGGTGGCCGATCTTTTGGGGCGGCAAGGGTTTGGCGCAGTGTCTTCGGCCATATCGGTGGGGCCAGTGCTGGCCAATGCTGCCGCCCCCGCGCTGGGGGCATTACTGCTTCGCCATCGCGGCGCGGATGCGGTTTATGCAGCCTGCTTTGTTCTGGTGGTTTTTGCCTTTATCCTTGCATTGGTGATGATCCGCCCGCTTGCTTTGCCGCAGCCCGAGTATCCAGAATGACGCAAACCCTTGCCTTAACCCGTGCCCAATTACAGACCTTTCTAGACGGCGATTTCGGCCCGCTTGGCGGCGATTTCACCGTTGATCGCGCCGAGATGGATGGCCTTACCCTGCGCCTGAAATCATCGGATAAGTTTTTGCGCCCGGGTAATACCATTTCTGGCCCCGCGATGTTTGCACTGGCGGATGTCGCGGTTTACCTTGCCATTCTGTCGCGCATAGGCATGGCCCCGCTGACCGTGACCACCAGTTGCAGCATCGATTTCATGCGCAAACCCGAGGCGGGTCGCGATGTGCTGGCCCATACCCGTATTTTGAAACTGGGGCGCACCTTGGCGATTGGCGATGCGCTGTTGTTTATGGACGGCCTAGACGCCCCCGTGGCGCGGGCCAATATGACCTATTCGATCCCGCCAGATTTCAAACGCGCCTAGAAATGTCGCCATTGGCGTTGCGCGCGGGCAGTCATCTGCTTTGATACGTCCAAACAGGAGGCTGCCCCTTGGACAACTTTTTCCGCCCCGTATCTGGTTTTGATCTGCCGCGCTTTGCGGGCATCCCCACTTTTATGCGCCTGCCGCACGTGGGCTTTGACCATCCACGATTTGCAGAGGTACAAATTGGCCTGATTGGCGCGCCTTGGGATGGCGGCACAACCAACCGCCCTGGCCCGCGCCACGGCCCGCGCCAGTTGCGCGATTTGTCCACCATGATTCGCGCGCAAAATGGGGCCACGTGGATTGCCCCGTTCGAACTGGCCCGCTGCGCCGATTTGGGCGATGTTGCCCCGAACCCTGGTGATCTGATGGACAGCTTGGCGCGGATGGAGGCGTTTTATACCCGCGTCACGGACGCTGGCATTTTGCCGCTGACAGGCGGCGGGGATCATCTGTGCACCCTTCCTATTCTGCGTGCTTTGGCCAAGAAACGCCCGCTGGGGATGATCCAATTCGACAGCCATACCGATTTGAACGACATCTATTTCGGCACCTCGCGCTATAACCACGGCACCCCCTTCCGCCGCGCGGTCGAAGAGGGGCTGCTTGACCCCAAGCGCTATGTCATCATCGGTATTCGCGGCACGGCTTACGGGCGCGAAGATTGGGATTTCGCGGCCAGTGTGGGGATCAAAATCATCCCCATCGCCGAATTCCACGCCCGCGGCGCAGATGACGTGATGGCTGAGGCCCGTGATATCGTGGCGCAGGGCGATACCTATGTTACCTATGACATCGACTTTGTTGACCCCACCTTTGCCCCCGGAACGGGCACGCCCGAAGTGGGCGGGCCGAATAGCTGGCAAGCCCTACAAGTCGCGCGCGGCCTGCGCGGGGTCAATGTGGTGGGGGCCGATCTGGTTGAAGTCTCCCCACCCTTCGATCCTGCAGGCGGCACAGCATGGCTGGGGGTGTCGCTGATGTTCGAGATGCTGTGCGTCATGGCCGAAGGGATGGCGATGCGGGGGTGAGGGGCGGCGGCGCTTCGCGCCCAGGCTCCGTGCCAGCGCGCGGTAAGGTGCGTGCTTGCACGCACCAACCAACCTTCCCCCAACACCTTGCCCACAATGGTGCGTGAATCACGCACTACTCCAAAACTTCCCCCACATGCCCACCCTAGTGCCGCGCGCTCCCTCGGGCGGGCGCTCCTTCAGAAGTTCTGTGCGCTTTATGGCTCTACGTCTTCCCCCGAATTTCTGCTGGCACCCGTTGCAAAGCGCCCTCCCGGGGGGAGGGAGTGCCACTTCGGACTAGAAACGATTCACTGGATCGTTTTTGCGGGCAAGCCCGCCGTCCTCGCACACGGCGGCGCAAGCGCCTTGATTCCGTGCCAAGGGGGATTGTCTGCGGGGGCCCTTCCCCGCCCTACCTCTGTAGTGACGGATGCAGTACGCCCGCAATACTGATAACCGACACTTGCTGGCCATTGATTTTCGATCCGAATCGGCGGTGATTCCCGCACTGCTCCCGTTAATCGTGGTTAACGCGTA
>CAMAWZ010000172.1 GCA_945861995.1 Pseudorhodobacter antarcticus | reverse complement strand
GCAACAGCTTGGTTCATAAGGCGCGATCTTTGTGTCCAAATCGGGGACAATGTGTTGCAGGATTGAATCAACTTTAGGGAAAGAAAAAGGCCGCCTTAAGAGGCGGCCCTAGATGTAGTGGTTCGGCGCGGATCAGGCCCAAGGGCGTGATACGGCGTTTTTCGTCTCGAAACTGTCGATGGCTGATACTTTTTCCAGCGTCAGGCCAATATCGTCCAATCCGTTCAGCAGGCAATGCTTGCGGTGGGCGTCCACTTCGAAGGGGAAAGTTTGGCCATCGGACGTTGTGACAGTCTGCGCGACCAAATCAACCGTCTGGCGCGCATTTTCGCCGCGCTTGGCATCGGCCATCAAAACGTCCACAACCTCTTGCGGCATGACGATGGGCAGAATGCCGTTCTTAAAGCAATTGTTGTAGAAGATATCGGCAAAGCTGGTGGCGATCACACAGCGAATACCAAAATCCAGCAAAGCCCAAGGCGCATGTTCGCGCGACGACCCGCAGCCAAAGTTATCGCCTGCAATGATAAGCTCGGCGTTGCGATAGGCGGGCTGGTTCAGCACGAAATCGGCTATTTCCGTGCCGTCTAGATTATAGCGCATCTCGTCAAACAGGTTCTTGCCCAGCCCCGTGCGGGCGATGGTTTTTAGGAACTGCTTGGGGATGATCATATCGGTGTCGATATTGACCAAGGGCATAGGCGCTGCGACGCCTGTAAGGGTGGTGAAGGGGGTCATGGGTGGCCTCTTAAGTTGACATTAACGCCCTTGGGTCTATATGAACCTGGAATGGGCTGGAGTTTTTCGGTCGGCGATGGGCTGCTGGGGTATCTCGGCGGCCCATAGCTTTTTAGGGGAAGCATTTGGGGTGGGGGAACTCCATTTTGGCGCGAAGTATTTCGGCGGCGCGGTTCGGTTGACTTGGTCGAAAATAAGACAGACCAAGTGGCCTAGCCGCCAAGTCAGCAATCGCAATCCAGTCGAATTTGCGCGCTTATCTACGAACATTGGTTTCCATTCAAACTCTTTCATCGCAGGATCCGCCCTTCCAAGTGACGGCGCACCAGATGAAATGCGCCGAAATTCAAGTTCGAGATGCTTATCTTCAGCTGGCCCACGCGCTTCAAAAACAACATTAACTTGTACGTTACGTTCACCCTTTTTCAACAATGCGTTGGCCGCGGCTTCCATACAGAAAACAAGTGCAATCTCGTATGGGCTCCAAGGCTTGGCATAGTTTGCCATAAGTTTTTTCTTGTCGATGATCGCACAGCACAGCGAAAATTCACCAGTTTCCATGATGGACGTGGTTTCCGCAATGAAGGCATTTCGCACCGCTTCGTTAACCTGCAAAAACGCAAAAGCATTGGCTTGCCTGCGAATATCGCGCTCGTGAAGGATCAGTTGATCATGCCCAACTGCGTTGAATTTTAGCATTTGCACCTTGGGAACAAGGCTTTCGACATAGTGCTTCTTCTGAACGATTACGAAAACCAAAACAAATACAGGAAATTCCGTCGCGTCTGCACCAAGAACGGGCGAGCCGCTTTCATCCGCGTGAATGATATACCGGCTGAAAGCGGCCATATCGTTACATCATTTCCCGCACATCCGTCAGCCGTCCTGTCAGCGCAGCCGCCGCAGCCATGGCTGGGGACAGCAAATGCGTACGCCCGCCGCGGCCCTGACGGCCTTCGAAGTTGCGGTTGCTGGTGGCGGCGCAGCGCTCGCCGGGGGCGAGTTGGTCCGGGTTCATGGCAAGGCACATCGAACAGCCCGCCAGTCGCCATTCAAACCCTGCGTCGATGAAAATCTGCGCAAGGCCTTCTTCTTCGGCCTGCGCGCGGACAAGTCCCGAACCAGGCACGACCATCGCGCGCAGACCGTCCTTTTTCTTTTTGCCTTTCAGAATTGCGGCAGCGGCGCGCAGATCTTCGATACGGCCATTGGTGCAAGACCCAATGAACACCGTGTCAATGGCGATATCCGACAGTTTTTGCCCAGGCGTCAGGCCCATATAGTCGAGCGAGCGTTGAACAGCCTCGACCTTGCCGCCCGTGAAATCGGCGGGGTTGGGCACAATGCCTGTAATTGGCAAAACATCCTCTGGCGAGGTGCCCCATGTGACCACAGGGGCAATATCCTCGCCCTTGAGCGTGACAATCTTGTCCCAATGCGCGCCCTCGTCGGAAAACAGGGTTTTCCAATAGGCAACCGCTGCCTCCCATGCCGCGCCTTTGGGGGCGTGGGGGCGGCCCATGCAATAGGCATAGGTTTTGTCATCTGGCGCGATCACGCCCGCGCGCGCGCCGCCTTCAATTGCCATGTTGCACACCGTCATGCGGCCTTCCATCGACAATTCGCGAATGGCTTGGCCGCAGTATTCAATCACATAACCCGTGCCGCCTGCGGTGCCAGTTTCCCCAATCACCGACAGGGTGATGTCTTTGGCAGTCACCCCTGGGCGCAAGCTGCCCGTGATTTCCACCTTCATATTCTTGGCCTTGCGCTGGAACAGCGTTTGGGTGGCCAGAACATGCTCTACTTCAGACGTGCCAATGCCATGCGCCAGCGACCCGAATGCGCCATGCGTGGCGGTGTGGCTATCGCCGCAGACCACAGTCATGCCGGGCAGTGTCCAGCCTTGTTCGGGGCCAACAATATGCACGATGCCTTGGCGCACGTCGGACACGGGATAGTAATGAATACCGAAATCCTTGGCGTTCTTGTCCAGTGCCGCCACTTGAATGCGGCTGTCTTCGGTCATGGTCGCGGCATTGGCGCGGTCAAGCGTTGTTGGCACGTTATGGTCGGGCACGGCGATGGTCTTTTCAGGCGCGCGCACTTTGCGGTTTGTCATGCGCAACCCTTCGAACGCCTGAGGCGAGGTCACCTCATGCACCAGATGGCGGTCGATATACAAAAGGCAGGTGCCGTCATCGGCGCGGTCGACCAAATGGTCGTCCCAGATTTTGTCATACAGTGTGCGAGCGGTCATGGCTCTTCCTTGCGTGTTGGGAAATTTCGGAAATGGCGAAACAGGGGGGCGCCAAGCGCCCAAACGATCAGCGGCGCGCAAGAATGGCGCGGGTGGCCCCATAGAACCGCCAAGGCAGGCGGTCGTGGTCGCTGATGTTGAAAAACCTATTCATAAGACTTTCAATACGCGGTTTTTGGCCGATTGGCAACGGCAAGGCGGCGCACAGGTGGAAACTTTGGCCCAGCGTGCCATGTGTTAGCGGCAGGAGGCGCATATCATGAAACATATCGTGGCAGTTACCGCCGCCCTATTGCTGGCGGCCAGCCTAATGAAAGCGCAAGAAACGATGCCAAAAATGATGTATAAATCCACCGAAACCCCCGCCTACAGCATTGAGCGCGCCGTGGGGGAGGCCGAAATTCGCAGCTACGCCCCGCGCATTGTGGCCGAAGTGACAGTATCGGGCAGCCGTTCTGGCGCGATCAATCAGGGCTTTCGCATTTTGGCGGGCTATATTTTTGGCGGCAACGAAGGCGCGGCCAAAGTGGCGATGACATCGCCCGTGGCGCAAATGCCTGCCGAGAAGATCGCCCAAAAAATCGCCATGACGTCCCCAGTGGCCCAAACCGCAGTGGACGGCGCGGGCGAGGAAGGGCCTTGGGTGGTGCAGTTCACCATGCCGTCGCAATACACTTTGGGCAGTCTGCCAAAGGCCAAAGATGCCAGTATCCGCTTTGTACCCCAGCCCGCAGATCGCCAGGTGGTTCTGCAATTTCCAGGTCTGGCGGGCACATCAGTTTTGGCGCGCAAAGAGGCTGAACTGCGCGCGCTGGCGGCCGCCGAAGGGTTGGACGTTGCGGGTGGGCCAATGTATTATTTCTACGACGCCCCGTTTACCCTGCCGTGGAACCGCCGCAACGAAGTGGCTTTCGCGTTGCGCTGAAAGTCCATTGGAACCATTGGCATGACCCATCCCATTTTCGCGATGCCCTTTGCAAAGGTTTATCCGCTGTATGTGGCAAAGGCCGAACGCAAAGCGCGCACGCAGGCCGAGGTAGATCAGATCATCCATTGGCTGACGGGGTATGACGCGCAAGGCTTGGCCGAAGTTTTGCAAAGCAATGCCGACTTTGCCGCCTTTTTCGCCAAGGCGCCCGCGCTACATGGCGCGCGGGGGCAGGTGACGGGCATGATATGCGGTGTGCGGATCGAGGCTACTGAAGACCCGCTGATGCGGGAAATTCGCATTATGGACAAGCTGATTGACGAATTGGCCAAAGGACGCCCGATGGCCAAAGTCTTGCGCAGTTAACGTTTCAACGTCGGCAAACTTGCCAAGTGTTTAATGTGCAGCAAATTTACCGCGGGAAATCTCGCGCTCGCGCATTTCCAGATCGTACAGGTTCGCCGACGCTTGCAGATAGGCCAGTTCGGCCTCGGCGCGCGTCACAGGGCGGGGGAATAGTTTTGCTAGAAAGCTCATAGTTTAGTCTCCTTTTCTTCTTGTATCTCCTATATGCTGCACTGCAGCGTGTTTGGTTAGGGGTCTGCGGGAATAGCCCCTATGCGCGCCTTGCAGGGCTGGCTTTGATTTAGCCTTGCGAGGGGGCCAAGTTTTGCGTAAAAGCCCGCCTTTGCGGCCCTGCGCCGTTGAGATTTGGCGCGCCCAATGCTAAGACGCTTGGGTAACATGCCTTATGCCCGCCCGTTTTGGGCCTTTATCGGAGGACGTTGTCCTGTCTAGCGAAACCAACTTGGGCCTGCCCGCACGGGATGCCGCCCGCCCCCAAACCGATTATACGGCCGAGGAATTGCTGGCCGTGGTCGTAGCATCGATCGAAGATGACAAGGCCGAAGAGGTTGTGCAAATCGATCTGCGCGGGCGCAGCGACGTGGCCGATTATATGATTGTTTGCTCGGGCCGCTCAACCCGTCAAGTTGCGGCGATTTCCGAAAAGCTGACCGAAAAGCTGAAGGAAACGTTCCATTTCACCGCCAAGATGGAAGGCAAAGAAACGGGCGATTGGGTGCTGATCGACGCGGGCGATGTGATTATCCACGTCTTCCGCCCCGAAGTGCGCGAGTTTTATCAGCTGGAAAAAATCTGGGCCGCAGGCAGCGCGCATCGCGGTGCGTAAGGCAGGGCGCGGGCCATGCGTGTGCATATCTGCGCTGTAGGGCGGATGCGCGCGGGGGCCGAACGCGATTTGTTTGACGATTACCAAACGCGGTTCGACCGCACAGGCCGCGCGCTGGCGCTGGGGCCGATGGGTGTGGTCGAGGTTGAAGATAAGAAAAACCTAGGCATGGCGGCAGAGGGGGAACTCCTCTCCCGCGCCATTCCCACAGGGGCCATGCTGGTCTGTATGGACGAGCGCGGCAAGGTGCTATCATCCCCCGATTTCGCAGCCCACCTTGCCCGCTGGCGCGATGGCGGTGTGCAGGATTTGGCCTTTGTCATCGGCGGGGCGGATGGGATTGACCCTGCCTTGCGGGCGAAGGCGGATTTTTCGATCAGCTTCGGAACGATGGTCTGGCCGTATATGCTGGTGCGGGTGATGCTGGCCGAACAGCTGTATCGGGCCGCGACGATTTTGGGCGGTGGGCCGTATCATCGGAGTTGAGCCATCT
>CAMAWZ010000171.1 GCA_945861995.1 Pseudorhodobacter antarcticus | reverse complement strand
GGCTTTACGGTCTCGTTTGTTTGAGACGTAAGCCTCCAGCACTTCCTCTGCGTGATCGACCGCGCGCTAAATGTAGTGCGTGATGCCGTTGATCTTCACGAAAACCTCATCCCAATACCAACGCCAGTGGGGCAAGGACCGCATCCGCTCTATCTGTTTCCGGCGGATGTCGGCCGCGAAAATCGGTCCGAAGCGGTTCCACCAAAACCGGACGGTCTCATGGCGGATCTCTATATCGCGTTCATGTAGGAGGCCCGCGACGTTGCGCAGCGACAGCGGGTAACTGACATAGAGCATCACCACAAGGCGGATGATTTCAGGGCTGGTTTTGAAGTAGCGAAATGGGCTCGGCTTGGTCATTCGAGGAGGCTAAGCAGCCAGATCGCTTCGGTCAAGAGTTCTCCCCTGACAGCGCCCGGGCACGCATCAGGCGTTAGGCCTGCTGACATGCAAGGCTGCGGCATGCGATGCGATTGTGGCCGCCTGATCCAACGCCGCGCCTTGGACAAGTGCGGAACACAGCGTGCCGATAAAGGCATCTCCCGCGCCGTGGCTAGATAGGGCCACCACCTTTTGCGCGGGAAGAGTGAGCACCGTATCATCAGGGGCAACAGCGGCCAAACCTTTGCTGCCGGCAGTTACAATCACCGATTCGAACTTCGCGGCAAGATGGCGCGCTGCATCTGCCGCGCTGTGCAAACAGCAAACGGTGTTTGCACCCATCATTTCCGCCTCAACGGCGTTGACGATCAACAGATCGACAAGGGCAATCAGATCAGTTGCCAAGGCGCGGGTGGGGGCCGCATTGAGCACTGTGCGAATGCCGCGCGCGCGGGCCTGCAGGGCTGCTGCAATATTCACCGCCTCAGGCACTTCGTTTTGCAACACCAACAATGCCACGTCTTGCCACACTGCGTCATCTTGCAGCGCAGCGGCGTTTATATGTAGGTTCGCGCCCGAAACGATGGTCGCGGCATAATCACCCTGCGCGTCGACAATTGCCACGCTTATTCCTGACGTCACGGAGGGCAATGTGGCCACGAAATCGTCTTGCACTCCGCCAACCTTAAGCGCGGCGCGCATATAAAGGCCAAAATCATCATGACCTATGGCGCCGAACATTCGGCTGTGCCCGCCCGCGCGCACCACTGCCAAGGCCTGATTGCCCCCCTTGCCGCCGAATTTGGGAAACCAGCGCGTACCGACGGCGGTTTCATCTTTGCGGGGCAAATGTGGCGCTTCAACCATGATATCGTAGTGCAAACTGCCAACGATCAGAACTACAGGGGGGGGCATTGCATACCTCAATTTCGGCGTTTTGATTGAACAGCCTGCATCGTGCGGGCCAAGTTGGCATCGGCGGTTGCGCGGTCTTGTTGGGCTACGGCCACAAACAGCGCGTCCATTAGGTTTAATTGCGCAATACGCGCGGCAGCATTTTCGCCCAAAAGCGGGTTGTTCTGCGCAGTTGATCGCAGCACCATATCGACCATCTGCGCCATCGGGCTGTCGGGATAATTCGTGACTACGATAATGCGTGCGCCGTTTTTACGAGCTAGATCAACGGCGTCCATTACCGCCGCTGTGCGCCCCGAATGAGAAAAAGCGATCACGGTATCTTGCGGGCCCAGCAATGCCGCCGACATCATCATCATATGTGCATCGTCATAAACATTTGACCGAATGCCAATACGCAAAAACTTGTGCGCCACATCACGCGCAATTTGTGCGGACCCCCCTAGGCCGTAAAAATCGCGCTGCCGCGCGCTGTGCAAAAACCTTGCCGCGCGGTCAAATGCAGCCAAATCCAATATGGCAAAGGTTTCTTCCAGCGCCTGCATCGCCGTACGCGATACCTTTTGTACGATCATGGCCGAAGTATCACCCGCCAATATTTCGGAATGCAAGGCGGCTGTATCAAGGCGGTAATAATCTGCCAGCCCTTGGCGAAACGCGCGAAACCCCGCAAAGCCTAGCTTTTTGGCCACTTTGACCACCATGGCTTCGGATACGCCCGACCCAATGGCAACATCGCGCAGGGGCATTGAGGCACCTATGTCTTTGCGCGCCAAAATATGGCTGGCAACTTTGTATTCAAGCGGTGTTAAGCTAGGCAGTTTCATGCGGATTTGCGCACCAACTGCTTTTGGATCGCCCATCTAAATGTGCCCTTTTTTTCAATAATTCGCACCAGAAACTATCGGCAGCATATCGGCACTGCGCGCCGTTTCAACACAATTTTCGCTAATTGCGTAAAGTTATGGGAAATATCCAACAGCAGCGCGGCATATCAAGCGTTTGTAATATAGCATAAGTGCCGCACACGTCGTGTTACCGATCAAGAATACTTTTCAAGAAATCGTCTCTGCATAAAGATATTTTCGGACTGAAGGATCCACAGCCTCTGCATTATTTTGGGTGGTTGGGTAATCTGGCCAAGCTGCTCTTGCCCACCGATTTTGCCTTTGCCACCAGTGCCATTATGGGCGATCAATTGGTGTTTTTGGAATGCGCCGCCGTTGTGTCGCAGTCGTTGGACGAGCCGCGCTGAGTATTGGCGCTGCAACCGAGGCGAAAGCGGGCGGTATGCCATGTACCCGAAGCCGATACTTGGATCAAGCGCTGGCCCTTTGGGCCAGATCTGCTGACAGTACCAGTTCGAAGTGGATTGAGATCATCGGTGGCCTTCTTGCGCCGCTAACGCAGGACGAAGATCGACAGTTATATCGCAGCACGGCCCAGCGTTTTTATCGAATGGACGCGCCGCTACATTACCGCGCCAATTTGCCAAGGCACAAATTCTGCCCCACCAAAGCCCAAGTCTTCGGAAAGGCTTTTTTGCCCCGATGCCACTGCGATAATCCGTTCCAAAATTTCTGCACCCTTTGCTGCAAGGCTAACGCCATCTATGATATCGCCGCAGTTGATATCCATATCCTCACTCCTGCGGGCGTACATTTCGGTATTGGTGGCCAGTTTGATGCAAGGACTGGGCTTATACCCTGAAACCGACCCGCGCCCTGTGGTGAACACAATCATCGTAGCCCCCGACGCAATTTGCCCGGTGACAGAACAGGGATCATAGCCAGGGCTGTCCATATACACAAAACCCGACGTGGTGATCGGTTCGGCGAATTTATAAACCCCTGCCAAAGGCGCAATTCCGCCCTTGGCCACTGCGCCCAATGATTTTTCCAAAATTGTGGTCAGCCCGCCGCGTTTGTTGCCTGGGCTGGGATTGTTGTCCATCTCGCCACCATTGATAGCGGTGTAGTTTTCCCACCATTTGATACGCTCGATCAGCTTTTCGCCGATTTCGCGGCTTACGGCGCGGCGGGTCAGCAGATGTTCTGCGCCGTAAATCTCGGGGGTTTCGGACAGGATTGTTGTACCGCCCATTGCCACCAACATATCTGATGCTACTCCCAGCGCGGGGTTGGCCGTGATGCCCGAATAGCCATCCGATCCACCGCATTGCAGCCCGACCACCAACTTGGACACAGAGGCAGGCGCGCGGCTAACTTTTGCGGCCACGGCTGCCATTTCAGCCAGTACTTGAAGCCCCTTGGCAATAGTTGCCCGCGTGCCGCCTGTACCCTGAATGGTCATATAGCGAAAATTGCCGTCAGGGCGCAGCCTGCCTGCGCCGACCAACTCGGGCACTTGCATCACTTCGCAGCCTAACCCCACTAGTAAAATGCCGCCGAAATTTGGATTGCGCGCATAGCCCTTAAGTGTGCGCATCAGGGTATCATACCCTTCGTTATCGCCCGCCATGCCGCAACCCGAATTGTGCACTATGGGTACAAAGCCGTCGATATTGGGCATGGATGACAAAACGGGGTCTTTTTCCGCCGCCTCGGCGATGAAGCGCGCAACCGAGCCTGAGCAGTTCACCGAGGTAAGAATTCCAATGTAGTTGCGCGTGCCTACCTTCCCATCGGCGCGATGAAAGCCCAAGAAACTGCGCGCAGGCAGCGATGGCAGCGCAGTGGACTGCGAGCCGATGGCGTAATCGGTACTATGCGGCCCCATGCCTAAGTTGTGGCTGTGAATGTGCCCGCCTGCGGGAATATTCTCTAAGGCTTGCCCGATGGTTTGCCCGTAGCGCACCACCATCTCGCCCTTGGCAATCGCACGCGCTGCAACTTTGTGCCCGCGCGGCACCGCGGCGGGTAAGGGCGCGGCAATTCCTGTCAGCACGGCGCCAGCGGGTAAATCGTTTAGCGCAACGCAAAGGTTGTCTATTTCATGTAATCTTATTATAGCATCATTCATTGCGTCACCCAAAATTGTACGTACCGCAACGCCTTTTCTTGACAGGCGGGCCGGAATACCTAACATGTTAGCATGCTACAGTCAGATATTGTACCTTCGCAAGACCAGAATGGCGCCGCCCGCTTGTTGCCGATGGATCGCTTTTCAGGCGCTTTGGGGAATAAAGTGTACCAATGCCTAAAGCAGGCTATTCTAACGCTGTCCTATCGGCCCGGCGAGATCATCCGCAAACCTGAAATCTGTGAAAAGCTGGGCGTATCGCGCAGCCCTGTCGCCGATGCCGTGGCGCGTTTGGCTGCTGATGGTCTGGTCGATGTCGTGCCCCAAGCGGGCACGTTTGTGGCGCGCCTGTCGATGACCGACATCCGCGAAGGCGCATTTATACGTCACGCTATAGAAGTATCCGCCGCCGAGTTAGTGGCCAAGATTATCACAGACGAGCAATTGCGCGAACTGCGCCGAAATTTAATGCTGCAAGACTCTTTGGTGGCAGATGGCGACAGTGCAGAGTTCATGCGCCTTGATGGGCAAATGCATGACATGATTTTGTCATACACAGGATTTCCGCGCCTGCCTCTTGTTTCGCAAACTGCCTGGTTAAATGTGCAGCGCGCGCGGCAACTGATATTGCCCGTACAGGGTAGGTTGCAAACCACGCTGGATGAACACCACCAAATATTGACATCGCTAGAGGCGCGCGATCCGCAAGCTGCGCGTGCAGCAATTGGCCACCATTTGAGTCAATTGTTGGTGCATTTGCACCCGCTAGAGCGCGCGTACCCTGAGTTTTTTCAAGATCAAGGACAGCCATGAAACTGCCAAACCGCCCTCGCTATGCCACACGCCTGAACGCCTTTAAGCAAAAGGGCGATACTGTGGCGCAAATGATCGCCGCTGCTGGACGTGTGGGCGGGCTGGATGCAGCAGATTTGAACTTTCCCGATCATTTCGACCATCACAGCCCCGCGCAACTGGGACAAATCATGGCCGATAACGGGATGGTGCTGAACGGGCTTGCGATGCGCTATTATACCGATCCGCATTTTCGGCTGGGTGCCTTTACTCACCCAGATGCAGCCGTGCGCCGCGCCGCAATTGATTTAACCAAACGCGGGCTGGATGCGCTGGCTGAAATGGGCGGAGATTTGATGACCCTGTGGCTGGGCCAAGACGGGTTTGATTATAGTTTTCAGGCCGATTATTCCCGCCTGTGGGAGGACAGCATTTCTGCCATAGCCGAAGTGGCCGATCACAACCGTGCCATCAAAATCGCCATTGAATACAAACCGAACGAGCCGCGCGCACATGTGGTCATGCCGGATATGGCCACGACTTTGCTGGCCA
>CAMAWZ010000170.1 GCA_945861995.1 Pseudorhodobacter antarcticus | reverse complement strand
GCCAGCGCATTTTCCCAGTTCGCCCACAGCCGCGCCGCCCGCGTTTCCAACGCCAAATCGCCACTGAACAGGCGGCGATTATAGGCGGTGATCATATCGCCTTGTTCGTCGGGCGGAATCAAATCGCAAAACTTGGCCCAAAGTTCAGGGAAAAACGCCCCTGCCCCGCCGCCATAAAACCAATCTAGTTCTGATTTCATCGACAAGAACACCCCGCGCAGCACCAAATGGCGCACACGCATGGGATGGGAAATGGCGTAAACCAGCGCCAGCGTCGCCCCCCACGATCCGCCAAACAGGATAAACCGCTCTATCCCCAGCGCCTCGCGGATGGCTTCAATGTCGCTGACCAAATGCCACGTTGTGTTATGCTCGACCGAAGCATGGGGCCGCGATCGGCCGCATCCGCGCTGATCAAACAGCACCACGCGGTACACATCAGGATCAAAATAGCGGCGCATTGCAGGGCTGCACCCGCCGCCAGGCCCACCATGCAGCACCAGCACAGGCACACCATCGGGGCGGCCACATTGTTCGACATACACGCGCTGGCCTTCGCCCATATCCATCACGCGCTGATCGAAAGGGTCGATCGGCGGATAAAGATACTCAACTGCGCGCTTTTGCCCTGATCTGTGATCCATAATCGTCCTATATATGATCCCAGATTGCGATGCTATGGGCGCAAGTGCAAGGAGGCGTTATGACAAAAATAAGCACAATCGATGCGGCCGAGGTTGCCAAGTTCGAGGCGATGGCAGCAGAATGGTGGGATGCCAACGGCAAATTCAAGCCGTTGCACCTGATGAACCCCTGCCGTTTGTCTTATATCACAGACCAGATCGCCGCCCAGTATGACCGCGATTTAACCGCGCCTGCCCCGTTTGCGGGGCTGCGCATTTTGGATATTGGCTGCGGCGGCGGGCTGTTGTCAGAACCCATGGCGCGGCTTGGGGCCGATGTTGTGGGGGCCGATGCCGCGCCGCGCAACATTCCCGTGGCGCAAGTCCATGCGCAAGCGTCGGGCCTGACCATCGATTATCGCCACACCACCGCCGAAGATATGGCAAGCGCGGGCGAGCAGTTTGATGTTGTGCTGAATATGGAGGTGATCGAGCACGTGGAGGGCCCCGCCGCCTATTTGGCCGCCTGCCACGCGCTGCTAAAACCGGGCGGGCTGATGATTTGTTCCACCATCAACCGCAATCCCAAAAGCTATGCTATGGCGATTATCGGCGCGGAATGGGTGATGCGCTGGCTGCCCAAAGGCACGCATGATTGGGCCAAATTTATTACGCCAGACGAACTTTATGCGCTGATTTCGGGCGCGGGGCTGCGCCCTGTGGATCGCAAAGGCATGGTGTTTAACCCAATTTTATGGCGCTGGTCGCTGTCAGTGCGCGATTTGTCGGTCAATTACGTCACCGCCAGCGTCAAACCATAATCCCCCGTTAGCCCCCTTGCGAAACGGCGCTATTCGCCCGATAAGTGCAAAAACCATCAGGAGAGTGCTATGAAATTCTTTGCCCCGCTTGCCGCCCTTGTTCTGACTGCCGCCCCCGCATTGGCGCAAGGCCTGCCAGATCTGGCTGGCCGCGAGATTGTTGTTGTCACTGAAAACGCCTATCCGCCCTTGCAGTTCTTGGATTCCAGCGGCGCTGCGATTGGCTGGGAATATGACGCGATGGCCGAAATGGCAAAGCGTCTGAATGCCACCGTGAAATACGAAAACATCTCGTGGGATGCGATGATCCCTGCTGTGTCGGAAGGCCAGTTTGATTTGGGCATGACGGGCATCACCATCAAAGAAGATCGCAAAGAAAAGGTTGATTTTTCTGACAGCTATATGACGTCGGAAATGGTGATGATGGTGCGCGGCGACGAAGCGCGCTTTACCGATGCCGCCAGTTTTGCCGCCAACCCCGATTTGCTGATGGCAGCCCAGCCTGGCACGACGCCGTTTTATGTGGGCGTCTACAACGTGCTGGACGGCAACGAAGCAAACCCGCGTATCAAACTGTTCGAAACCTTCGGTGCCACTGTTGAGGCGCTGAAAGCGGGCGACGTTGATTTGCTGCTGACGGATGGCACAGCGGGCGCGGGCTATGTCGATGCGTCGGCTGGCGGGCTGAAGATTATCGGCGAAAAGCTGGGTACCGAAGATTTCGGGTTTATCTTCCCAAAGGGCAGCGATCTGGTTGCCCCAATGAACGCCGCCATTGCCGCGCTAAAGGCAGATGGCACGATTGATGCGCTGAACAAAAAGTGGTTCCTTGACTATAAAATGGGCCAATAACAGCGCTTGGGGGGCGGCGAGGTGACCGCCCCCAATCCGCAAAACCCACAAGGCGCGGCCAGCGAGCGGCCCTATTGGCTGTTCTTGCTGGTAGGTCTGATCCTGTGGCTGTTTTACGAGGTTTGGGCCAACCAAATCTATGCCGATGTGATGTCGACGCTGGTGCAGGGCATTGCGGTGACGGCATTTGTTGCGGTGATCGCCTATGCGTCAGCCTGTGCCATTGGGCTGGGCCTTGCGGTGGCGGGCCTGTCGCGCTGGATGATCCTGCGCCAGTCCGCGCGGTTTTATATCGAAATCGTGCGCGGCATTCCGATTATGGTGCTGCTGCTGTACATCGCCTTTGCTGCGGCCCCCGCGCTGGTGATTGCGGTTAATTGGGTGGGCAATTGGTTTGGCTTTGATCCGTGGCGAACCCGCGACTTTCCCCTGATCGCGCGGGCCATCATTGCCCTGACCATAGCCTATTCCGCCTTTTTGGCCGAGATTTTCCGCGCAGGTCTTTTGTCGGTTGATAAAGGCCAGATCGAGGCGGCGCAGGCGTTGGGCCTGAACGGCTGGCAACGCTTTCGCCATATCATTTTCCCCCAAGCGCTGCGCACCATTCTGCCGCCTTTGGGCAATGACTTTGTGGCGATGGTCAAGGATTCATCCTTGGTGTCGGTGCTGGGCGTATCTGACATCACCCAACTTGGCAAAGTGTTGGCTGCGGGCAATTTTCGGTATTTTGAAACCTATAACGTGGTGGCCCTGTTGTATTTAACCATCACGATTTCCCTAAGCCTTGCCCTGCGCAGGCTAGAGGAACGCTTGCGCCAAGGCCAAGGGCGGGGTTAGCCCTGCCGCGCGAAGGTATGGGCGGATGCGGCGGCAAAGGCTGCGCCAAATACCGACGCCGGGTCATGCGCGGCCAGCAATTCACCCGTCTGAATTTGCGGGTATATCTGATCCAGCCCAACCACTTTATCCGCGCTGGAGCGTTGCAGAAAATGCCCGCCCTGTAAATCGCGCGGGTGCGGCACGCCTGCGGCGGCAACCAATTCCGAAAGCGCAATCAAAGTGTTGCGGTGATAGGACGCCACGCGGTCAGATTTGCCCGTCACATCGATCGCCCTGCCCCGCGCGGGATCTTGGGTAGCAACGCCCGTGGGGCACGCGCCCGTGTGACACGATTGCGCCTGAATGCAGCCCACGGCAAACATGAACCCGCGCGCCGAATTGCACCAATCGGCCCCCAGCGCCATGACCCGCGCCATATCGAACCCCGACGTGATCTTGCCCGAAGCGCCAAGGCGCACTTTATCGCGCAGGCCCACACCGCGCAGGGCGTTATGGGCAAAGTTCAGCCCATCACGCAGCGGCGTTCCGACATGATCCATAAATTCCAACGGGGCCGCGCCTGTGCCGCCCTCTTTGCCATCAATCACAATGAAATCTGGGGTGATGCCCGTTTCAAGCATGGCTTTACAAATGGCCATAAACTCCCACCGATGGCCGATGCACAGTTTGAACCCTGCAGGTTTGCCGCCCGACATCTGGCGCATTTTGGCGATGAAATGCATCAGTTCTATGGGCGTGGAAAACACCGCGTGATGGGCAGGGGATACACAATCCACCCCCATTGGCACGCCGCGAATGGCGGCAATTTCGGCGGTGACCTTGGCGGCAGGCAGCACCCCGCCATGGCCAGGCTTGGCGCCTTGTGACAGTTTCAATTCCACCATCTTAATCTGATCATCCGCCGCAGCATCTGCAAAGCGGGCGGGATCAAAACCGCCATCCGCCATGCGCGCGCCGAAATAACCAGACCCAAGTTCCCACACCAAATCGCCGCCAAATTCTCGGTGATAGGGCGAAACCCCACCCTCGCCCGTGTCATGAAAAAACGCGCCCGCCTGCGCGCCTTTGTTCAAGGCGCGAATGGCATTGGCCGACAAGGCCCCATAACTCATCGCAGATATGTTCAGCAGCGATGCGCGATAGGCGCGCGGGCCTTGGCCAATGGTCACACGCATATCCGCAAGCGGGGCGGCAGGCTGCGGCGCGATCGAATGATGCAGCCATTCAAACTGCGGCGCGTAGACGTCATACATTGTGCCAAAGGGGCGTTTGTCTAATTCTTTTTTCGCGCGTTGATACACAATGGCCCGCTTGTCGCGCGGAAATGGCGCGCCGTCTTTCTCGCCCTCAAAAAAGTACTGGCGCATTTCGGGGCGGATCGATTCCAGCAAAAAGCGCAGGTTTGCCGCAATTGGATAGTTGCGCAAAATCGCGTGCCGCTTTTGCGTCAGATCATAAACGCCAAGCAGCGAAAGGGCTAAGGCGAGTGTCCAGATCGGCCAAACGATCCCGCCATATTGCGGCACAAGCCATGCCAGAATAGATGCCAGTAACAGCACGCCCAGCGCCCCCGTAAAGGCGGCATAGCGCAGCGAAAAGAAATTATGCAGCAAATACATGGCTCACCCTCACGCAGACTTTCGCAACTCTACAGTGCAGTGGTTAACAGAATTTTGACGTTAAAAGGGCGCGGGCGCGGTAAAGCTGACCCATTCTTGGCTAAAGGGGTGATGCAGCGCCAATTTTTGGGCGTGCAGCATTAGGCGCGGAAAATCCAGCGCCGCGCCGTTTGCATAAATTGGATCGCCCAAAATCGGATGGCCCAGCGCCTGCATATGCACCCGCAATTGATGGCTGCGGCCTGTTTTGGGCATCAGTTCCACCCGCGCGGTCTGGCCATCATCTTCCATCACACGCCACGCGGTTTGCGACGGGCGGCCATTTTCATGATCAATCATCTGGCGCGGGCGGTCGTTCCAATCGGGGCCGATGGGCAAATCGATCAGGCCGTCGCGGGCGTCAGGCACCCCCCAAATGCGCGCGATATAGGTTTTTTCGGTGCGGCGTTTTTCAAACTCGGCCCCCAAAAACGCTTGCGCCTGTTTGGTGCGGGCAAAAATAATTAGGCCCGAAGTATCGCAGTCAAGCCTATGCACCAACAGTGCGTCCCAGCGCGCGGCTTGCAAGCGGGCGATAAGACAGTCTGTCCGCCCCTCGTTCTTGCCCGGAACCGACAGCAGCCCCGCAGGTTTATTGGCCACAATAATCGCCGTATCTTCATAAACGATGTCCAACGGCACATCGGGCGGGTTGTAGACAAATTGTGGCAGCATCAGGCGATTGTATGGCCAGCGGCGCGCAGGCTGGCGGCCAAATGGGCGATATGGGCTGGCCCGACTTCGCAGCAGCCGCCCACAATGGTTGCCCCCATGCCGACCCACGCCATTGCAAATTCGGTGTATTTTTCGGGGGTTAGGTCGTGGCGATGGGTCAGTTCTTTGACTGTA
>CAMAWZ010000169.1 GCA_945861995.1 Pseudorhodobacter antarcticus | reverse complement strand
GGCTGGATCGCCGCGCAGCGCCGCAAAATTGGGAAACTACCCCGAATCAGCCATGAAATGCGCTAGGGGCAAGGATGTCTTTGCTAAAACCGCTTGACCTTTGCCGCCCCCTATCGTTGAACCTGCGCAAAGTTTTATCAATAAGGCGGCGTTCAAATGGACGATCAAAATAAGAACCTCATCCTTGCGACAGCGCTTAGTCTTGGGGTGATCCTTGTATGGTTTGTGGGCGGCCCAATGCTGTTTCCGCAATGGTTCCCCGACCCAAATGCACAGCAGCAAACCTTGGCCGCGCCAGATGCCGCCGCTTTGGGCACTGCGGCTGATCCTGCCGCGCCTGCGCCCGCCACAACCGCCACTGCTCCCGCCGACACCGCCAGCGCTGCCGCATCAGATGCCCCGCGTATTCAAATTGATACGCCCAAGCTTTCGGGCTCGATTTCCACCTATGGCGGGCGGATCGATGATCTGTCGCTGAAAACCTACCGCGAAACTTTGGACATCGATTCGCCCGAAGTAAAACTTCTGTCCCCCGTGGGCCAAGACACCCCCTATTACGCCGTGTTTGGCTGGGCCAACGGCGCAGGTCTGGATGCCGCCGATGTGCCCAGCGCCACCACCGTTTGGAACATCACCTCGGGCGGCACGCTAACACCCGAAACGCCCGTTACCCTTGAATGGAAAAACACCAAGGGCCTGACCTTTACCCGCACCATCGCCGTTGATGCCGATTTTATGTTCTCTGTCACCGACGAGGTGAAAAACGCCGGCACTGCAGATGCCAACCTGTCGAATTACGGCATTGTTGCCCGCCACGGCCTGCCCACAGATTTGGTCAATATCTACGTGGTGCACGAAGGTCTCATTCGCCGCACCGACGGCATCTACCACGAATCCAATTATACCGATTTCGCCGATTTGCCCGTGAATGAGGCCGAGCAAGCCTTGGTTGAAACCTCGCCTGCGACCAAAGACGGCTGGATAGGCTTTACCGACCATTACTGGATGACGACCTTGATACCGCAGCAGGGCGACGCCTTTACCGCCGCCAGCAAATTTCTGCCCAATTCCAACATCTATCAGGCCGAAGTGCGTATGCCCTTGGTCACCATTCCTGCGGGCCAAAGCACGAAGTCTACAACGCAGCTTTTCGCGGGTGCCAAAGAATGGGCCACGATCCAAAAATACGAAAACACCCCCAGTCTTGTATCCCGCCTGTTTGGCGCACAAGCGAACCCCGACCAACCCGTCATCGCTGGGTTCGTCGATTCCATCGATTGGGGTTGGTTCTATTTCTTCACCAAACCCATTTTCGCCGTGCTGCACTGGTTGAACGGGCAAATTGGCAACATGGGCCTTGCCATTATTGGCCTAACCTTTGTTCTAAAAACGCTGGTTCTGCCGCTGGCCTATAAATCCTATGTCTCGATGGCGCGGATGAAGGAATTGCAGCCCGAGATGGAGGCGCTGAAAGAACGTTTTGGCGAAGACCGCGCTGGTATGCAAAAAGAAATGATGAACCTGTACAAAACCAAAAAGGTAAACCCCGCTGCGGGCTGCCTGCCGATTTTGATTCAGATTCCTATTTTCTTTGCCCTGTATAAGGTGATTTTCGTCACCATCGAACTGCGCCATGCGCCGTTCTTTGGCTGGCTGAAAGACCTGTCCGCGCCAGACACGTCCAGCCTGTTCAACCTGTTCGGCCTGCTGCCGTGGAGCGCGCCTGAACAGGGATCAGTCCTTGCGCTGATTTTCATTGGCGTGCTGCCCATCTTGCTGGGCGTGTCGATGTGGATGCAGCAAAAGCTAAACCCAGCCCCCACCGACGCCGTGCAGCAACAAGTCTTTGCATGGATGCCGTGGATTTTCATGTTCATGCTGGGCAGCTTTTCCAGCGGTTTGGTCGTGTATTGGATCACCAACAACACCATCACCTTTGTGCAGCAATATCTGATCATGCGCAGCCACGGGCATACGCCCGACATTTTTGGCAATATTCGGTCTAGCTTTGCCAAAAAACCTGCCGATCCGCCTGCGGTGACCAAAAAGAAATGACAGGAACGCTGGCGCATATTTGCCGCCACCCGATCAAGGGGCACGGACGCGAGTATCTCGCGTCCGTTCTGCTTTCGCCCGATGAATGCCTGCCTTGGGACCGCTTTTGGGCCGTGGCACACGAGGCCGCGAAACTGACCGATGGCTGGAACCCCTGCGCCAATTTCACGCGCGGGGCAAAATCACCGCAGCTTATGGCGATTACTTGCACCTTGGACGAGGCCACGCGCCACGTGACGCTGCATCATCCAGATCGCGGCAGCATCTCCTTTTGCCCTGATGCGCCCGAAGATGTGCCGCGCTTTTTGGAATGGGTGCGCCGGCTGAATGCCGAAGGGCGCGCACAGCCTGCCCAAATCGTCAGCGCAGGGCGCGGGATGACCGACACGCCCCTGCCAGCCCTGTCGATCCTGTCACGCGCGTCCTTGCAGGACTTGTCGGCGCGCATGGGGCAGGAATTATCAATGGATCGCTGGCGCGGTAATTTGTGGCTGGATGGCAGCGCGCCTTGGGATGAATGGAATTGGATTGGCCGCCGCATTTCGATTGGCGGTGCGATTTTGCGGGTTGAGGAACGCATCACGCGGTGCAGTGCAACAACCGTAGATCCGTTGACGGGCCGCAGCAACGCCCCGACATTGGACGCATTAGAACAGCATTTTGGCCATAGCGACTTTGGCCTATATGCCGTGGTGGAACAGGGCGGCGGCATCGCTGTTGGCCAAAGCTGGAGCCTGATATGACAATGACCTTCACGCTGGCACAGCCGCCAGAAACCCCCGACCGCGAGGCAGGTCGTTTGCTGTTTGCGGGCCCTGTCGATTTTGTCAAAGGTGTGGTCGCGATGTCGGGCTTGCCGCCGCCTGATCGGCTGGAAGTCTGCTTTGCGGGCCGATCAAACGTTGGAAAGTCCAGCCTGATCAATGCGCTGACAGGGCGCAAAAACCTTGCCCGCGCGTCCAACACGCCTGGCCGCACGCAAGAGATCAACTTTTTCGCGCTGGGCGAGATGAACCGCTTTCTGGTTGACTTGCCCGGCTATGGCTATGCCGAGGCGCCGCGCCCCGTGGTCGCCAAATGGCAGGCCCTGCTGAAATCGTACCTTGCGGGCCGCCAAACCCTGCGCCGCGCTTTCGTGCTGATTGACACCCGCCACGGGGTTAAAGACGTGGACGAAGAGATTATGAAACTGCTGGACCGTTCCGCCGTGACCTTTCAGGTGGTGATGACCAAGGCCGACAAAGTGTCAAAGGCCGAGGCGGATGCGAACATCGCCCAAACGATGGCGGCGCTGGCAGCGCACCCTGCCGCCTATTCCGAAATTGTCGTCACCTCATCCGAGAAAGGCGACGGGATTGAAACCCTGCGCGCGATTATTGCCACCTTGGTCTAACCTTCACATGAGGCCACTATGAAAGAGCAAAACCTGAATATGGCCGATGCGATCAGCACTGCCAAAATGTTGTCCGAAGCGCTGCCCTATCTGCAACGCTTTACAGGCGCGGTGGTGGTGGTGAAATTCGGCGGCAACGCGATGGGCGATGATGCCGCGATGGCCGAATTTGCACGCGATATTGTGCTGATGCGCCAAGTGGGGGTGAACCCCGTTGTCGTGCATGGCGGCGGGCCGATGATTAACGAGATGCTGGAAAAGCTGGGCATCAAATCAGAATTTGTGCGCGGCAAGCGGGTGACGGATAAGGCGACTGTGCAGGTTGTGGAAATGATCCTGTCGGGTCTTGTGAACAAACGCATCGTGCAGGCGATTATGGATGCAGGCGGGCGCGCCGTGGGCATTTCGGGCAAGGATGACGATCTGATGGTCTGCGTCGCCGATGACCCCGAACTGGGCTATGTGGGCCGGCCTGTGGAAATGAACGTGCAGGTTTTGCGCGATTTGTACGGCGCGGGGATTATCCCCGTGGTCGCCCCCGTGGCCACAGGCATGGCCGATAATGAAACCTTTAACGTGAACGGCGATACGGCGGCAGGGGCGATTGCGGGCGCGCTGCAAGCCGATCGTTTGCTGCTGTTGACCGATGTATCAGGCGTTAAGAATGCCAAGGGCGAGGTGATGACGCAAATCACCCCCAACGAAGTACGCCAGATGATCCGCGATGGCGTGATCGCAGGCGGTATGATTCCCAAAACCGAAACCGCTGTGGCCGCAGTCGAGGCGGGCACCCGCGCGGTGACCATTCTTGACGGGCGCATTCCTAATGCCTGCCTGCTAGAGTTGTTCACCGACCACGGCGCAGGCAGCCAAATTCGCGCCACCGCCCCGCGCGTGACGCCGCGCAAGCGCTGAGCATGACCAGCCTGACGGACATTGCGCAGCAGGCCTCCGCCCGTCATCTGGCAGTCTTAGGCGGGTTTCACGGCGCAGATGACCCTACCCTGCCAAAGGGCACACAAACCCTGCTGATGCTTGGCCCCGACGCTGGCTTTTGGGCGCATTTCCAAACCTCTGCCGAATGGGGCGATGGCGCGCCTGATCCAATGGATCGCTGGTCGCGCCGTGTTATCGGCGGCATGGCCTGTGATTTGGGCGCGAAAGCCCTGTTTCCGTTCGGCGGGCCGCCTTACCATCCGTTCTATTCTTGGGCACTGCGCACGGGGCGCGTTTGGGAAAGCCCGATCAAGCTGTTGGTGCATGACACCCAAGGCTTGATGGTCAGCTTTCGCGGTGCCTTGGCGCTGAAACACAAAATTGACTTACCGCCGCCCAGCCAGCAGCCTTGCAACACTTGCCCAGCCCCTTGCACCGCCACCTGCCCCGCCCTGTCCACGGCGGGCTATGATTTGCCCGCCTGCCACGCCATGCTGGATGCGGGCAAAGAGTGCATGAGTTTGGGATGCGCCTCTCGTCGTGCTTGCCCAGCAGGGGCCGCTTATGCAAGACTACCCGAACATTCCGCATATCATATGAGGCAGTTCCACCGATGAAACGCTTGATCCTGACACGGCACGCGAAATCTGCTTGGGACGATCCCACCATGGCCGACCATGACCGCCCCCTGAACGACCGCGGCAAGGCGGCGGCCGCAGATTTGGGGCAATGGCTGGCCTCGCGCGATTATGTCCCCGCAGAGGTGTTTTGTTCCGACGCGCTGCGCACCCGCAAAACATGGAGCGGGATCGCCCCCGCCCTGCCCGGCACCCCCGTGCTAGAGTTCAAGCCCGCCCTGTATCACGCAGGGCCAGATGTGATGCTGGCTGTTTTGAAACATGGCAAAGCCGATACGGTGATGATGATTGGCCACAACCCAGGCATTGCGGAATTTGCCGCGCGGCTCGTCACAGCGCCGCCGCTGAACCCTGAATTTCACCGCTATCCCACGGGGGCCACTTTGGTGGTGGATTTCATCGCAGATGATTGGGCGGATGTTGGGTTCGGTACAGGCGCGGTGGTGGATTTTGTTATCCCGCGCGAGATTGACCCGTAAAGAAAAACGGGGCCAGCCATTGGCCAGCCCCGCTGTGTTCCGCTTTAAGCGGCGGTTTTCTGATCGCGGCTGCGCCACAGCGAATAGACAATTCCCGCACCCAAAATGGCAAAGGTAATACCCAGCGACCACGCGGCGGGGAATTTCTCCCATCCCATCAGATCAGCGATGAAAA
>CAMAWZ010000168.1 GCA_945861995.1 Pseudorhodobacter antarcticus | reverse complement strand
GGAAACCCAATTTCGCCCAAGGCGGACAAAACCGCCTGAAGGTCTGGCGCGCCGTCAAAGCTGACCACCCGTGCGGGTAAATCGACAGTGATAAGTGCGGCAAACGGGGCCAGAGCCGCCTCGATGGAAGCTTTACAATGCCCGCAGGTCATGTTTGGTATGGATAGTCTGGTCATCGTATTCTCCTATCTAAGCGTATTGCGCCGCTGTTTGGGCGGCGTCAAGCCGTAGGCAGGGCTTGGCCCTTGACCTTATGACAAAATGGGCGGTTCGTAGCTGAAGGAGGCCGCATGACCCAAACCATTACCTTGGCGATTGATGGGATGACTTGTGCATCCTGCGTGGCCCGCAGCGAGCGGGTTTTGCGCGCGCAGGCGGGGGTCGTGGCGGCCTCGGTCAATTTGGCGACGCAAAGCGCGCTTGTCTCATTCGACGCCCCTGCCGAAGCAGATGCGCTTGCCGCAACTTTGACCCGCGCGGGTTATGCCAGCCGCGCACTGCCCAAAGATGAGATCCGCCTTGCGGATCATGGCGCGGGCGATGAATGGCGCAAAACGGCGCTGGCGGCGGCGCTGACCTTGCCCGTTTTTGCTGTGGAAATGGGCCCGCATATTTGGCCTGCGCTGCATCATCTGCGGATGGGAGTGATTGCCGATACCACGCTTGCCTTCGTAGAAATGGCGCTGATAGGGTTGGTTTTGGCTCTGCCCGGGCGCGGGTTTTTCACCAAGGGCATTCCCGCGCTGCTGCGCGCCGCCCCTGATATGAATGCGCTAGTCGCTATGGGCGCGGGGGCGGCCTATGCCTATTCAGCCTATGTTGCCTTGGCGCAAACGGGTGGGGCAATTTATTTCGAGGCCGCAGGGGTGACGGTAACCCTGATCTTGCTGGGCCGCGCGCTGGAAGCGCGGGCCAAGGGTGCGGCAGGGCAGGCCATTGCGCGGCTGATCGATTTGCAGCCGCAAACGGCGCTGCGGCTTGTGGGGGGCAATCCTATCCCTGTGCCCATTGCGGCGCTTGGCGTGGGGGATACCATATTGGTGCGCGCGGGCGAGCGTTTGCCCGCAGATGGCATTGTCAGCGAAGGGCAATCCAGCCTGGATACATCGATGCTGACGGGCGAGGCGATGCCCGTGGCCATAACGCTGGGCGATAAGGTGACAGGCGGCTGCATCAACGGGGCAGGGGCGCTGCAAATTCAAATAACGGCCGTGGGCGCGGGCAGCACGCTGGCGCGGATCACGGCGATGGTATTGGACGCGCAGGCCAGCACACTGCCCGTGCAAGACATGGTTGACGGTGTGACGCGCTGGTTTGTGCCTGTTGTTATGGCACTGGCCGCCATGACGTTTGCCGCATGGATGCTGGCAGGCGCGGGCGTGGGGGCCGCGATGATCCACGCCGTGGCCGTACTCATCATTGCCTGCCCCTGCGCGATGGGGCTTGCCGTGCCCGTATCAATTTTGGTCGGCACGGGGCGCGGCGCGCAGATGGGGGCGCTGTTTCGCGGGGGGGCGGGGCTGCAGAAATTGGCAGGGGTGCGCACGGTTGCCTTTGACAAGACAGGCACCCTGACATTGGGCCGACCGCGCGTGGTGGGCTCGCTGGATACGGGCGGCGCGCTGGCCTTGGCCGCGGGGGTCGAAGGGCAAAGCAGCCACCCGCTGGCGCGCGCGGTATTGGATTTTGCCGCGCAGCAGGCGGTCAAGCCTGCCAAAGTGTCAGATGTGCAGAACGTTGCGGGTATGGGGGCGTCGGCGCAGGGCAGTGGCGGGGCAATTATGGTCGGCTCGGCCATGATGATGGGCGATCTTCCCGCGCCCTTTGCTGAATTTGCGCACCATGCAGGCAAGGCAGGGCAGGGGCTGATTTTTGTGGCGCACAGCGGCCGCGTGATTGGCGCATTTGCTGCCGAAGACAGCATCAAACACAACGCCGCCCGCGCGATTGCCAGCCTGCATGATTTGGATCTGCACATTGTTATGCTGACGGGTGATAGCCTGCCCGTTGCGCAAAAGGTGGGCGCATTGCTGAACATCGACGATATTCGCGCCAGCCTGTTGCCACAAGATAAGGCACAGGCCGTGGCCAGCCTGCCAAGGCCAATTGCGTTTGTCGGCGATGGGATCAACGATGCGCCTGCCCTTGCACTGGCTGATGTGGGTATATCGATGGGCACGGGCACCGATGTGGCAATCGAGGCGGGCGATGTGGTGTTGGTATCTGGTGATGTGCAGGGCGTGGCGCGCGCGATTGGCCTGTCGCGCGCCGTGATGCGCAATATCCGCCAAAACTTGATTTGGGCGTTCGGCTACAACGTGGCGCTGATCCCCGTGGCTATGGGGGCGCTTGTGCCGTTTGGCGGGCCTGCGCTGTCGCCAATGCTGGGGGCGGGGGCGATGGCAGCCAGTTCCATCTTTGTGCTGGGCAATGCGCTGCGCCTGCGCCGCTATGGCGCAAAGGACAAACTCTAAATCTTCTGCCCAGATTTTTGCCCAAAAACAGGGCAACGCCCTTTCATTCCCGCATATGTTTGCGCTAACATTCCCAAGTCGGCATTTTGGGGGTTCGATGTTATGCAGCGTTCTGGTCATAAAGCAGGTAAAGGCGGCAACAGCCGTATGATTTTTGGATAAAGTGATGACCCAACAGCGCCGCATCGACGTGACCCCTGCAATGCTGCAAGCAGATGTTCTGCGCCATTTGACATATACTTTGGGCAAGGATGCTGCGCATGCCAGCCGCTATGATTGGCGCATGGCCCTGACATACAGTTTGCGCGACCGCATCGTTGGCCCCTGGTTTGACGCCACACGCCGCACCCACGCCGAAAACCGCAAGCGGGTCTATTATCTGTCGATGGAGTTTTTGATTGGCCGCATCATGGAAGATGCCGCAACCAACCTAGGCCTGCGCGAGATGGCCGTGGATGTGATGGCCGCTTTGGGCCAAAACTTTGCCGATTTGATCGATGACGAACCAGACGCGGCCCTTGGCAATGGGGGCCTTGGGCGGCTGGCGGCCTGCTTTATGGAATCTATGGCCACAGTGGGCTGCCCTGCCTATGGCTATGGTATTCGCTATGAGCATGGGCTGTTTCGCCAGTTCTTCCAAGGTGGCCAGCAGGGCGAGGCGCCAGAGGACTGGCTTGCGCATGGTTTTGTTTGGGAGTTTCCGCGCCCTGAAAGCGCCTATGTTATCCCGTTTAAGGGCCATGTCGAAACCAGCGGCGGGGTGGCCAGTTGGGTGCCCGCCGAAACCGTGATGGCCAGCGCCTATGACACGCCCGTCATCGGCTGGCAGGGCAAATGGGCCAACACGCTGCGGCTTTGGGGGGCCGAGCCGACCACCCTGTTCGATTTGGATCGCTTCAATCGCGGCGATTATGCCGCCGCCGCCGAACCCGAAGCGCTGGCGCGCACGCTTTCGCGCGTTCTATACCCTGATGACACCACATATCAGGGCAAGGAACTGCGGCTAAAGCAAGAGTTTTTCCTAACCTCTGCCGCGCTGCAAGACATTCTGCGCCGCTTTAAATCGGCCCATTCCGACCTGCGCGCTTTGCCAAAACATGTCGCCATTCAGATGAATGACACCCACCCCGCGCTGGCAGGGCCCGAACTTGTGCGTCTGCTGGTCGATGAAAACCATATCCCCTTTCCCGAGGCCGTGGACATTGCCCGCGCCTGCCTTGGCTATACCAACCACACGCTTTTGCCCGAAGCGCAGGAACGCTGGGCGACCTTTACATTTGGCACCACGCTGCCGCGCCATATGCAACTGGTCGAACAAATCGATGCATGTCATGCCGCCAAATACGCGCGTCCCCATTACATTGGCATTGTAAAGCACCACGAAGTGCGGATGGGCGAGCTTGCGTTTGTGATGGCGCATAAGGTGAACGGCGTATCTGCCCTACATTCTGATTTGGTCAAATCAAACCTGTTTCCTGAATTGCATGCCCTGCATCCAGACAGGATTATCAATCAGACCAACGGCGTTACACCGCGCCGCTGGCTGAATATGTGCAACCCAGCCCTTGCGGGTCTGATCACCGAGACCATTGGCACGGGCTGGCAAGATGATTTAGACAGGCTCAAGGGGTTGGAATCCCACGTGGATGACGCTGGGTTTCAACAAAAATTCATGGCGGCCAAACGGGCCAACAAAGTCGCGCTTGCGTCTTGGGCAAAGTCGCATCTGGGGCAGGTTATTTCGCCTGATGCCCTGTTTGATGTGCAAATCAAACGGATCCATGAATACAAACGCCAACTGCTGAACATCTTGCAAACTGTGGCGCATTACCAGCGCATCAAAGATAACCCACAAGCGGGATGGATTCCGCGCGTGAAAATCTTTGGCGGCAAATCTGCGCCTGGCTATGCGGTCGCAAAAGAAATAATTCATCTTGTCAATGATGTGGCAGGCGTTGTTAACGGCGACTCTGAAGTAGGCGATTTGCTGAAAATCATCTATCCGCCCAATTACAACGTGTCCATGGCGCAAGCGTTGGTTCCCGCTGCTGACCTTTCCGAGCAGATTTCTACTGCGGGCAAAGAGGCCTCTGGTACGGGCAACATGAAGTTCATGATGAATGGCGCGCCGACGATTGGCACACTCGACGGTGCCAATGTGGAGATTTTGGCTGAAGCGGGGGCGGAAAACTTTTTCCTGTTTGGCCTAACCACGGATCAGGCGTTCAAACGCCGCGAAGAGCCTGACCAGTCGCGCAAAGCGATTGAAGCCAGCCCTTCGCTGCAACGCGTTCTGGCCGCCATTGCCGATGGTACCTTTAGCCCAGATCAAAAAGACCGCTATCACGGTCTTATCCACCGCGTGTGGCACCATGATTACTTCTTGGTCGCGGCCGATTTTGATGCCTACGAGGCCGCACAGTCGCAGGTCGATTTGGCCTATGCAGACGGGACGCGATGGGCCAAGATGGCCGGCCTGAATACGGCGCGCTCTGGCTATTTCTCGTCCGACCGCACCATTCGCAGCTATATGAAAGATATCTGGGATATTCCTTCCGCCCTGTAACCCAAAGTAGAGCACATGACAGAATACCCCTTTGATTTCAGCGCGTTAGAAGCGATATCGCAGGGGCGTTTTGCAGGCCCTTTTGCCCATTTGGGCCTGCATCAGCATGGGGGCGATTGGTGGGTCGTAGCCTTTGATCCGGGGGCCGAGGCGCTGTTTGTGCATCAGGGTGACAGCGTGTTTGCGGGCGCGCACCTTGGCCCGCAAGGTATGTTTGCTGCCAAGGTGGGCAGTGACGCCGCCTATATCCTGCGCTGGCAGGGTTATGGCGGGCAGTGGCAGGTGCAAGACCCGTACCGCTTTGGCCCTGTTTTGGGCGAGATGGACAGATACCTTCTGGCAGAAGGAAAGCACCAGCGGATTTGGCACGTTCTTGGCGCGCATGTGATGGTGCATCAGGGCGCGCTTGGCACGCATTTTGCCGTATGGGCCCCAAATGCGCAGCGCGTCTCGGTGGTCGGCGATTTTAACCACTGGGATGGCCGCCGCGCCCCCATGCGCCATCATCCCGCCTGCGGTGTGTGGGAGATTTTTTTGCCAAATGTGGGGCAGGGCGCGCTTTACCGCTATGAAATTTTGGGCCCTGATTGGCAGACGCTGCCGCTCAAATCTGATCCTGTCGGATTTGGGTCGGAACAT
>CAMAWZ010000167.1 GCA_945861995.1 Pseudorhodobacter antarcticus | reverse complement strand
GTCGTAACCAAAGGAATCGTGCCGATTTGGAGGCTGATGTCGGCCAGTATGGCGCGGGGCAAAGAGGGGGGCTCGCCCCCCTCTGGGCCAATGGCCCATTCACCCCCGAGGATATTTAGAAAAAAGAGAAACGCCAATCAGCCTTCTCTTTTTTCTAAATATCCTGGGGGGTGAGCGCAGCGAGGGGGGCAAAGCCCCCCTGTTATCAGCGTTCAACTAAAGTAGCGCTTTCGCCGCCTCTGCTGCCGCCTCTGCGGTAATGCCAAACTGCTTATACAGCACTTCGGCGGGGGCCGATGCGCCAAAGCTGGTCATGCCGACAAAAGCCTCGCGGCCAAATTTGCCGCGCTCGCCCAAAAGCCATCGATCCCAGCCCATGCGCACGCCCGCCTCAATGGCCACGCGCACAGGGCCGGGGGGCAGGATTTTGCGGCGGTACGCCTCGTCCTGCTGCGCAAACAGCTCCATACAGGGCATGGACACAACGCGCGTGCCAATGCCGCCTGATTGCAGCAGATCGCGCACTTTCAGGGCGATTTCCACTTCGGAACCTGTCGCCATCAAGATGACCTGACGCTTGCCCTCTGCTTCAGCCAGCACATAGGCCCCTTTGGCCGTTAGGTTCGTGTTGGTATGCACACGGCGCACTGTGGGCAGATTTTGGCGCGATAGGGCCATAACGGACGGCGTGGTTTTTGCCGTCAACGCCAACTCCCATGCCTCGGCAGTTTCCACCAGATCGGCGGGGCGGAAGACGTAGGTATTAGGCGTCGCGCGCGAAATGGCCAGATGTTCAACGGGCTGGTGGGTGGGGCCATCTTCGCCCAGACCAATTGAATCATGGGTCATCACATAGACCACAGGAATGCCCATCAGCGCCGAAAGGCGCATCGCCGGGCGGGCATAATCGGTAAAGGCCATGAATGTGCCCGAATAGGGGCGCATTCCGCCGTGCAGCGCCATCCCATTCATTGCAGAGGCCATGCCGTGTTCGCGAATACCCCAATACATATAGCGGCCCGCGCGGTTTTCGGGCGTGAACACGCCCAGATCGGCGGTTTTGGTGTTGTTGGAACCCGTCAAATCAGCCGATCCGCCAAAGGTTTCGGGCATAGTCGGGTTCACCGCGACCAGCACCTTTTCTGATGCCGTGCGGGTGGCGAGTTTCGGCGCATCCGCACTTGCTGCCTTTTTGACCGCGCGAATAGTGCTGGCCAGTTTTGCAGGCGCGTCCAGCGCAAACATACGATGAAACTCGGCCTGTTTGGCAGGCGAAAGGGCGGCAAAGCGTTTCGCCCATTCGCCGTGGGATGCTGCCCCGCGCACGCCGAACGCCTCCCACTCTGCCTTAATTTTGGCAGGTACTTCAAATGGCCCCGATGTCCAGCCGTAGGCGGCTTTGGCGGCAGCCATTTGATCTTTGTCGGTCAGCGCGCCGTGGCCTTTGGATGTGTCCTGCGCCGCATGGCCCAGTGCAATATGGGTTTTGCAAGCAATCATCGTGGGGCGGTCAGACTTTTTCGCAGCCGTCAGGGCGCGGTCAATATCGGCTGCGTCATGCCCATCGCAAGACAGCACATTCCAGCCAGACGCCGCAAAGCGCGCCTTTTGATCCGTGATATCGGCAAGGTCAACGCGGCCGTCAATGGTGATGCCATTGTCATCCCACAGCACGATCAGGCGCGAGAGTTTTTGCTTGCCCGCAATGCCGATGGCCTCTTGGGACACGCCTTCCATCAGGCAGCCATCTCCCGCGATCACATAGGTATAATGATCGACAATCTTCGCGCCCCAGCGCGCGCGCAGGTTTTCTTCGGCCATCGCAAAGCCAACCGAATTGGCAATTCCTTGGCCCAGCGGCCCCGTAGTGGTTTCAACGCCCGCAACATGGCCATATTCAGGATGACCCGCCGTAATGGCCCCCCATTGGCGAAAGTTTTTGATCTGATCCAGCGTCATATCTTTGTATCCTGTCAGATACAAAAGGCTGTAAATCAGCATGCTGCCATGGCCAGCCGACAAGATAAAGCGGTCGCGGTCAGCCCAGTGCGGCGCGGCAGGGTCAAAGCGCAGATGCCGCTCGAACAGCACGGTGGCCACATCTGCCATGCCCATCGGCATGCCCGAATGGCCCGAATTGGCGGCAGCAACCGCATCCAGCGTCAGGGCGCGGATGGCAGCAGCGCGCATCCAATGGCTTGGGTTTTTGGCGGCGATTTGGGCAATATCCACGGCAGCAGTCCTATGGTTGGTGATCCTTGTGATGACCTAACGGGAAGGATTGCCAAGATCAAGCCGCGCGCGCCTTTTTGGCGATAGGCGCTTGACGAAAGCACCAGATCAACCGAAACTTGCACAGATACGGTTGCCGAAGTTAGGGCCTAATGGCATGTCCGAAGACATAACAGAGTTATCGCGCCGCATCAGCGCTGCCTTTGATCGCGTGGATCAGGGGCTAGAGGCATTGTCGCGCAAAAGCGTGCCAGCCCCAATACCAGCGCCCGTACCAGCCGCCGAAGGAGAGGGCAGCGCGGCACTGCTGCGCGCGCTGGAGGCGGCCCGCACCAGTATCGAGGATTGGGCCGATCGGTACCGCGCCTTGCAGGCGCAAATGGGCGCTGAAACCCTTGCTTTGGCATTGGAAATTACCCGCCTGACAGACGAACTTGCCGCAGCGCGCGCGTCCGTGGCCCCCCCGTTCAATACCGACGCTGCGCCCGATAGCGCCGATGTAGACGAGTTGACGGCCCGCATCGCCGAGCAAGAGGCCGAACTGGAAACCCTGCGCGCCGAGCGCGTGTTCGATGCCACGGAACTGGCGGCCATTATCGCCGCCCTTGATCCTTTGGTCCAAGAGGCCCCCCATGTCTGATCTGGAGATTCAAATCGGCGGACGTAATTTTATGGTCGCCTGCCAGCCAGGAGAAGAGAAGTTTCTCATGTCCGCAGCCGCCATGCTGGACGCCGAGGCGCAGCCACTCGTGGCCCAAATGGGCCGCCTGCCCGAGGCGCGGATGCTGCTGATGGCGGCACTGATGCTGGCTGATAAAACCGCAAGTTACGAAGACGAATTGCGCCAATTGCGCGCCGAACTAGACGGCCCTGCGCCTGCGCCGCAAACTGTGCAAGTTGCAGTCGTGCCGCAGCACGTGTCGGATTCGATGGCCGAAATTGCCGCAAGGGCCGAGGCGCTGGCCCAGCAAATCGAAGATATGGCCTAGTGCCAAGGGCGGGAGCCTACGGCGAGTATATTTATTCCTAAGTGAAAGTGCTTTCACCTAGGAATAAATAACCGCATGGGGGGCGCTGCAATAAGGCGCGCCCAAACTGCGCCTGCTTACCCGTTCGCTTCGCGGATTTTGTCAGCGGCAGATTTATCAAACGCCACGCCCTTGTCGGCCAGCAATTGATCAAGCTCGCCCGACAGCGTCATCTCGATGGCAATGTCGCAGCCGCCAACAAATTCGCCCTTTACATACAGCTGCGGGATCGTTGGCCAGTCGGAAAAATCCTTGATCCCTTGGCGAATGTCGGCATCGGCCAGCACGTTTACATCGGCATACTCCACGCCGATATAGTTCAAAATGCCCGCGATTTTGGACGAAAAGCCGCATTGCGGCATCATCTTGGTGCCTTTCATGAACAGCACCACATCGTTCTTTTGCACCATATCGCGAATTTGGTCTTGTGCGCTCATATCGGCACTCCTTTTCAATTATTCAGGGGCTTTGGTGGTCAGCGCCAGCGCGTGCAGCGCGCCGTTTGGCCCATCCATTTTGCCCTTAAGGCTGGCATAGACCGCGCGCTGTTGCTGCACGCGGTTCATGCCCTTAAAACTGGCGTCAATCACAGTGGCCGCAAAATGCGCGCCATCATCGCCCTGCACCGAGACCTGCGCATTCGGAAAGGCGGCGCGGATCAGGTTTTCAATGTCATGGGCGTCGATGGGCATGGGCGGGCTCCTGTTCTGTGGCATGAATGTAGGGCGCAGTTTGCGCGCTTGCAAGGGCGCTTAGATGCGCTGGCTTGCCCATTCGGCGCGCAAAATGCCGTAAATCCATTGATCAAGGGCACAGTTCAACGGGGCACAAAAGCCATGCGCGCGCAGCTTGCCTTCCAGCTGATAGCCGCAATCGGTATAGACCTTTTGCGCGCGCAGATTGTCGAAATTGGTGTCCAGCCAAACCCGCTGCGCGCCAAGCCGATCAAAAGCGTAATCGGTCAGCATCTGCACAAAAGCGCGCCCTTGGCCGCGCCCAACCTCGCGCAGCGCAAGGCGGCGTAGTTCGACCGCCTTTGCGCGGCTATCGAGTTCGCAAAACAACGCGAACCCTGCGGTTTGATCTGCGCCTATCTCGATCATCAGCAGGCGGGAATTTGGATCACCGATATAGGCCAGCAGGGCTGCATCATCCTCGTCTGTAATCAGCGCGGAGTGTTGCGGCAACTGCGCGATGGCGCGAATCGCGGCAATGTCCGCAGGGGTGGCGGGGCGCAGCTTCACGCCAGCCCCAAAGCTGCGGCAAAGGCCCCGCGATAGATGGCTGTTAAGTCCGCCAGCGGTGCGGTATCGCCGCCAAGGCTGACCTGATCGCCGCCAAATTGGCCAACTTGGGCAGCGGGTACGCCCGCCTTGGCGGCCAATGCCAGCACGGCAGGGGCATCGGCCGGGGCCACGATATAGCGCGCCTGATCCTCGCCAAAAAGCTGCGCAATATCACCGTCGTTTAACGTTAAACCAATCCCTGTACCCGTCGCCATTTCAAAGGCGGCAAGGGCAAGGCCACCATCGGACAGATCGCTGCAGGCGCGTATGCGCGCGCGCGCGGACAAGATGAATTCGCCGTGCAAACGCTCGGCCAATAAATCCACAGGCGGGGCATCGCCTGCCTCTATGCCAAAGGCTTCGGCCAAAAGCGCGCTTTGGCCCAGATGGCCGCTTGTGGCCCCAATCAAAACCAGGGCATCGCCAGACGCAGGGCGGCCTGCAATCAGTTCATCAAGGCTGGCCAGCAGCCCCACCGCGCCAATCGTGGGCGTGGGCATAATCGCGCTGCCATCCGTCTCATTATAAAGCGACACGTTGCCCGACACGATGGGCATATCCAGCGCCTTTACCGCCGCACCAATGCCCTGAATAGCGCCCACAAACTGCCCCATAATTTCAGGCTTTTCGGGGTTGCCGAAGTTTAGGTTATCGGTTGTGGCCAAGGGGCGCGCGCCCACGGCAATCAGGTTGCGGTAAGCTTCGGCCACGGCCTGCTTGCCGCCTTCAACGGGGTTTGCTTTCACATAGCGCGGGGTGACATCCGACGTGAACGCCAGCGCCTTGCCCGTGCCATGCACCCGCACCACGCCAGCGCCAAGACCAGGCGCTACAACGGTATCTGCGCCAACTTGGGCGTCGTACTGCTCATACACCCAATTTTTCGCGCCATAGCTTGGGGATGCGATCAGCGCGCGCAGCGCAACAATGGGGGTGATGGCGGGAACGGGGCCAAGGGGCGCAGCAGCAGGCGTTGGCACCCAAGGGCGGTCATATTCGGGGGCCGAGGAAGACAGCTTTGACAGCGGCAAATCGGCCTTGATCTGATTGCCGTGCATAATCAAGAAACGGTCTTCGAAAATCGTCTCGCCGACAACCGCAAAATCCAATTCCCATTTCTCGAAAATCGCCCGCGCCACG
>CAMAWZ010000166.1 GCA_945861995.1 Pseudorhodobacter antarcticus | reverse complement strand
TGGTCCGCAGGTTTTGGCAGGTGTCGCAGCCCACCTGCGCGCGGCAAGCGATGCATTGGAGTATGCCACCGATGATCTGGCCCGCGCCTGTTTGCATCAGGCAAACGGCATCGTCACCCTTGCGCCAGCTTGGCACAGCGCCCCCGCAGAATTGCAGCGCCGCTTGATCCAGCGGATTATTTTGTGGATTGCCCCCGCCGATTACCCCCCGCGTGGCGCAGCGCTGGGGGATGCGATTTTGCGCCTGGCCCATGGCCTGCCGGCGCAACTGGCGGGCTGCCATTTTCTGCCCCACCACGGCCAAACACTGGCCTTTCGCGAGACGCGGCGCTGCGGCGGGCAGGTGGATGCCAGATCAACTTGGGATGGAATTTGGCGTTTTGCCGGGCAAGCCCCTGACGTTGCGGCACAAATCGGCCCACTGGGGGCGGCAGGGCTGCTGCAATGGCAAGGCTGGCGCGCGCAGGGTCTGCCGCGCGCGGCCCTGCTGTCGCAGCCCAGTTTGTGGGTGGATGGGCAGATGATTGCCACACCTCTTTGGCCCCAAGATGGACGAACTTGCGTCTTTTTGCGCAGCCCTGCGGCGGATAGTCTTTATTCTAAGCGATTATCGCATTGAAAGGCGGCGCTTAATCTCTATCTTAGGGATAAGCGCCACATCTGCCCGCCGGGCCACCGTGGCATCTTCAGGAGACCGTTCGTGGGCAACGCACGAAATATCGCTTTCTGGGTCATCATGTTTCTTTTGCTGCTGACCTTGTTCCAGTTCTTTGGCGGTGGCAGCAGCACCAGCACGCAGGCCGCCAACACCGTGAGCTATTCGGAATTTATCACCATGGTCGAGGCGGACGAGGTGCAAAGCGCAACCTTGAACGGCGAGCAGGTGACGTTCCAATCGAAAGATGGCCGCGCTTTGCTGACCATTGCGCCTGTCGATAACACGCTAACGCAGCGCCTGATCGACAATAACGTGCAGGTCGTGGCCAAGGCGCAAACGCCGTCGGGGTTTATGTCGCTGATTTCGGTTTGGCTGCCGTTTGTGCTGGTGATTGGTCTGTGGTTCTTTTTCATGAACCGTATGCAGGGCGGGGGCAAAAACGGTGCGATGGGCTTTGGCAAATCGCGCGCCAAATTGCTGACCGAAAAGCATGGCCGCGTGACGTTTGACGATGTGGCAGGTATCGACGAGGCCAAGGACGAGTTGGAAGAAATTGTCGAATTTCTGCGCAATCCGCAGAAATTCAGCCGTCTGGGCGGTAAAATTCCCAAAGGCGCGCTGCTGGTTGGCCCACCCGGAACGGGTAAGACCCTGCTGGCCCGCGCCATTGCGGGCGAGGCTGGGGTTCCGTTTTTTACCATCTCGGGTTCGGACTTTGTGGAAATGTTCGTGGGCGTCGGCGCAAGCCGTGTGCGCGATATGTTTGAACAGGCCAAGAAAAACGCGCCTTGCATCGTGTTCATCGACGAGATTGACGCCGTGGGCCGTGCGCGCGGTGTGGGCATTGGCGGCGGTAATGACGAGCGCGAGCAGACGTTGAACCAGTTGCTGGTGGAGATGGACGGGTTTGATGCGAATGAAGGCGTGATCATTGTTGCGGCCACCAACCGCCCCGATGTTCTTGACCCTGCCTTGTTGCGCCCTGGCCGTTTTGACCGCCAAATTCAGGTGCCAAACCCCGATATTCGCGGCCGCGAAAAGATTTTGGGCGTGCACGCGCGCAAAACCCCGCTTGGCCCTGATGTAGACTTGCGCATCATCGCGCGCGGTTGCCCTGGCTTTTCGGGCGCTGATTTGGCCAATCTGGTCAATGAGGCGGCGCTGATGGCCGCCCGCATTGGCCGCCGTTTTGTGACGATGGACGATTTTGAAAAGGCCAAGGACAAAGTCATGATGGGCGCAGAGCGCCGCAGCATGGTGATGACCGAAGACGAGAAAAAGCTAACCGCCTATCATGAGGCGGGCCACGCGATTGTGGGTCTGAACGTGCCGCATCACGACCCGATCCACAAGGCCACGATCATTCCGCGCGGGCGCGCTTTGGGCATGGTGATGAGCCTGCCTGAACGTGATCAGTTGTCGGTGTCCTACACCAAATACAAATCGAAAATCGCGATGGCGATGGGCGGTAAGGTGGCCGAAGAGCTGATTTTTGGGGCGGAAAATGTCACCTCTGGCGCCACGTCTGACATTCAACAAGTCAGCCGCATTGCGCGCGCAATGGTCACACAGTTCGGCTTTTCCGAAGCGTTGGGCAATGTCGATTACGCGAACGAGCGGGAAAGCTATTTGGGAACAGCTTCGGGTGGTACGTCCCATTCGGGCAATACGCAAAAGCTGATCGATGACGAGGTCAAGAAAATCGTTGACGAGGGCTATGCCCGCGCCAAGCAGATCCTGACGGAAAAGAACGAAGATTTGCATCGTTTGGCGAAGGGCCTGCTGGAATATGAAACCCTAACGGGCGAGCAGATTGGCCGTGTGATTGCAGGTCTGCCGCTGGCAGCGGTGGATGATGGCATGGGGCAAGGCCCAAGCGCGGGCGGCGGCGGCGATGTTCTGGCCGTGCCCAAAACCCGCGCGCGCAAGCCAAAGGCCGACCCGTCGCCAGAGCCAAGCGCGTAACGACCCGCGCGCACCGCCAAACAAAGCCCCGAAACCCGCGCATTGAGTTTTGGGGCTTTTGCGTGATCTGGCTGGGCAAACCGCGTGGCAATGGGTAAGCAGAGGCCAAACCTGCCGCAGTTCGGAGTGCGCGATGATTACAATTTACGGTGTAAATGATGGGCTTTTGACCCTGCTTGACCCTGCCGATATTGGCAGCGACCGCGCGCTGTGGATTGATCTGGAAAGCCCGACCAAAGACGAAGAAGCGCTGGTCGAGGCGGCTTTGCTGATCAATATCCCGACGCGCGAGGATATGCAGGAGATTGAGAACTCATCGCGCCTCTATACCGAAAGCGGCGCGCTGTTTTTAACGGCGCAGATTTTGGCCACGCATGAACCTGCCAGCACCGAAATCAGCCCTGTCACCTTTGTGGTGCTGCCGCAGAAAATGGTGACGGTTCATTACCACCGCCCGGGGTCATTTGCCTATTTCGCCAAATGGGCGGCGGCGAATAAAATTGTGCTGGGCGGCGGGACAAGCGCGCTGCTGTATTTGCTGGAATCGGTGGTGGACAGGCTGGCGGACGTGCTGGAAGGCGAGGCGCGCAGGCAAGACGCGCTGTCCACCGCCATTTTCGCCGCCCACCGCCCCAAGGGTAAAACCGAAACCTTGGGCGCTGTTTTGCAGCGCATTGGGCGGGCCGAGGATTTGAACGGCAAGATCAGCGAAAGCCTTGGCACGTTGTGGCGGCTGGCGGGGTATTTGGCCGCCGCCCCAGTGCCCGCGCTGGCCAAAAGCAAGGCCGATAAAACCGCCATTCACGACCGCCTTTTGCTGAAAACCTTGCAGCGCGATTTGGCATCGCTGCGCGAAGTGGCCGATACGCATTCGGTCAAAATCCGCTTTCAGTTGGATGCGACTTTGGGCGTGATCAATATTCGCCAATCGGATGTGGTGAAAGTATTCTCGGTGGTGGCGTTCGTGTTCCTGCCGCCCACGCTGATTGCCAGCATTTACGGCATGAACTTTGCCGTCATGCCCGAATTGCAATGGCGCTGGGGGTACCCTATGGCGGTGGGGATGATGGTGCTGTCTGCCGTTATTCCAACCATCATCTTTCGCTGGAAGAAATGGTTGTAATCGGGCAGGCTGGCGCAAAATAGGAGAGTGCGATGCCTGCCCTGATGCCGACAAATATCTATGGAACAATCACGTGGTTGGGGCTGGTGGGGGACCGCGATGCAGCGCTTGCCAGCGGCGCGGTGCAGGAGATTACCGCGCTGTTTTCGGGGCCAGTGGGCGAAGCGCACGGCGGGTTGACGCGCCCGTCTGACAGTCGCGTTTTGGCACAATACAAACGCGGCACGACCATTCGGAACACGCGGCAGTTTTCGATTTTGTCGGCGGAAGATTTGGCGGCGATTGCGGCGAAGATGGGGATTGATAGCTTAGACGGCGCGCTGGTGGGGGCGAATATGATCGTCTCTGGCATCCCCGATTTCACCCATTTGCCCCCCAGCAGCCGCTTGCAGAACGAGGCAGGGGCCACGCTGACCATAGACATGGAAAACCGCCCCTGCACCCTGCCGCATGAACCTATCGAGGCCGAGCACGCAGGGTTCGGATCCCGGTTTAAGGCAGCCGCCAAAGGGCGGCGCGGGGTGACGGCTTGGGTCGAACGCGAAGGGGTGTTCAAGGTTGGGGATCGGTTGAGGCTGCATGTGCCAGATCAGGATGTGTGGAAGGGGTTGGGGGAGGTTCGGGGGTAGGTCACACCACCCCCAAAAAACCATCCACATCCGCCTCGGTGGTCGACCAACTCGCCACCAGCCTTGCGCCCTCGAACCCCTCCGCCGCAGGCATATCATAAAACGCGGCCCCCGCGCCCCGCAGGCGCTGCGATGTGCCCGCAGGCCACTGGGCAAAGATCATATTCGCCTGCACGGGGTGCAGCAGGGTGGCCCCGCGCGCGGTTAGGCCAGCGGCCAGCAGGGCGGCCATGTCATTGGCGTGGCGCGCGCGGGTTAGCCATGCGCCGCCCGCCAAATACCCTTCCATCTGGGCCGACAGAAAGCGGTGTTTGGAGAACAGATGCCCCGCCCGTTTGCGGCGCAGTTCAAACTCCCAAGCGCGGGCGGGGTCGAACATCACCACCGCCTCTACCCCCAAGCAGCCGTTTTTCGTGCCGCCGAATGACACCACATCCACCCCCGCGCGGCGGGTCAGATCGGCGGGGTGTGCGCCTGTGGCGAGGGCGGCATTGGCGAATCTTGCGCCGTCCAGATGCACAGGCAGTTTGTGCGCGCGGGCGAGCGCGGAAAGGGCGGTTGTTTCGGCAGCGGAATAGACTGTTCCCCCCTCGGTCACGTTGGTTAGTGACAGCATCCCCTTTTGCACGCCATGCACGGAATTGCCCGTGCTGGACAGGGCGGTGTTTAAGGCGGCGGGATCAATTTTGCTATGATCGCCCGCCACGCGGATAATCTTCGCGCCATTCGTGAAAAATTCAGGCGCGCCGCATTCGTCCATTTCGATATGGGCGGCGTCATGGGCGAAAATCGCGTGATAGGGTTGGACATGGGCGGCAAGGGCCAAAGCATTCGCGGCGGTGCCTGTGGCAACCAGATAAACGGCAGCATCGGGGGCGGCAAAAACATCGCGGATCATTTCGGTGACCCGCGCCATGGCAGCGTCTGCGCCATAGCTGGATTCGTATCCTGAATTTGCGTTCACAATGGCGGTCATCACTTCGGGGCTGGCGGCGTTGGCGTTATCGGATGTGAAAATCACAGCTCTTGCTCCAATAGGTATTCGTCCCAATCGTCTTCATCCACCGCCGCTTCGGATACGGTTATGCCGCGGACAGATTGGCCAGCCGTGTGGACGGATTCGGGGTCGCCCGTGATCAGGGGATGCCAGTTTGGCAGCGGATTGCCCTGATGCAGCAGTTTGTAGGCGCAGGTCACTGGCAGCCAATAGGCGACTTTTGGCAGGGTTTTGGGGTTAAGGCGCACGCATTCTGGAACGTATGTGAACCGCCGTTCATAATTGCCGCAGCGGCAGGTAGCCCCATCCAGCAGGCGGCAGGCGACGCGGGTGTATTC
>CAMAWZ010000165.1 GCA_945861995.1 Pseudorhodobacter antarcticus | reverse complement strand
ATTACATCATCCCGTCCATGCCGCCCATTCCGCCCATGCCGCCAGCGCCGCCGCCAGCTGCTTTGGGTTCTGGACGATCAGCGATCATCGCTTCGGTGGTGATCAGCAAAGACGCGACCGATGCTGCATCTTCCAGCGCGGTGCGGGTCACTTTGGCCGGATCGATCACGCCAAACGCGAACATGTCACCATATTCTTCGGTCTGGGCGTTAAAGCCAAAGTTCTTGTCATCCGACTCGCGGATTTTGCCCGCAACAACAGCGCCGACAACACCAGCGTTTTCAGCGATCTGGCGCAAAGGAGCCTCCAGCGCGCGGCGCACAATGGCGATACCCGCGTCTTGGTCGCTGTTCGCGCCCTTCAGGCCTTCAAGCACTTTGCCAGCCTGCACCAAAGCCACGCCGCCGCCCACAACGATACCTTCTTGTACGGCAGCGCGGGTTGCGTTCAGCGCGTCATCAACGCGGTCTTTACGCTCTTTCACTTCAACTTCGGTCATGCCGCCAACTTTGATAACAGCAACACCGCCAGCCAATTTGGCCACACGCTCTTGCAGTTTTTCGCGGTCGTAGTCCGATGTGGTTTCTTCGATTTGCGTGCGGATTTGGGCCACGCGCGCCTCGATTTCAGCCTTGACGCCAGCGCCATCAACGATGGTGGTGTTGTCTTTGTTGATCGAGATTTTCTTGGCCTTGCCCAGCATGTCCATCGTCACCGATTCCAGCTTCATGCCCAGATCATCGCTGATCACTTGGCCGCCTGTCAGAATTGCGATGTCTTGCAGCATTGCCTTGCGGCGATCGCCAAAGCCTGGGGCTTTCACGGCTGCAATTTTCAGACCGCCGCGCAGTTTGTTGACAACCAGCGTGGCCAAAGCCTCGCCTTCAACATCTTCTGCGATGATCAGCAGCGGGCGCTGCGACTGGATCACGGCTTCCAACAAGGGAACCATTGGCTGAAGCGACGACAGTTTCTTTTCGTGGATCAGCACAAGGCAATCTTCCAAATCGGCGATCATCTTGTCTGGGTTGGTCACGAAATAGGGCGAAAGGTACCCACGGTCGAACTGCATACCTTCAACAACGGTGGTTTCCGTTTCCAGACCCTTGTTTTCTTCAACAGTGATCACGCCTTCGTTGCCGACTTTCTGCATCGCATCCGCGATTTGACGGCCAATTTCAGCTTCGCCGTTGGCCGAAATCGTGCCAACTTGCGCTACTTCTGCGGTGTCCTTGACAGGGCGCGCAGCAGCTTTGATCGCGGCCACAACCTTGGTGGTTGCCAGATCGATACCGCGCTTCAGATCCATTGGGTTCATGCCAGCGGCAACGGCCTTCATGCCTTCTTTGATGATGGCTTGAGCCAGAACAGTGGCAGTCGTGGTGCCGTCGCCAGCTTCGTCATTGGTGCGCGAGGCCACTTCTTTGACCATCTGCGCGCCCATGTTTTCGAACTTGTCAGCCAGTTCGATCTCTTTGGCAACCGTTACACCGTCTTTGGTGATGCGCGGTGCGCCGAACGACTTGTCGATGACCACGTTGCGGCCCTTTGGCCCCAAGGTCACTTTCACAGCGTCGGCCAGAATGTTAACGCCGCGCAGCATACGGTCGCGGGCATCGGAATTAAAACGAACGTCTTTTGCAGCCATGGTGCAAACTCCTATCTATCGTGTTCAGTTATGCAAAAGCGGGGTCTTAGGAAATGATCCCAAGAATGTCGCTTTCTTTCATAATCAGCAGGTCTTCGCCGTCCAGCTTAACCTCGGTGCCCGACCATTTGCCGAACAGGATTTTGTCGCCAGCATAGACGGAAGGCGCAATCAGCTCGCCGCTGTCTTTGCGCGCGCCCGGGCCAACCGACACAACCAGCCCTTCGGCGGGCTTTTCTTTGGCGCTGTCAGGAATGATCAGCCCGCCCTTGGTTTTATCTTCGCCTTCGAGGCGACGAACCAGAACGCGGTCTTGCAATGGTGTAAATGCCATCTGGGGGGACTCCCTTGAGTTTTCCAGGTTGAATGGGATTAGCACTCGCATTGTATGAGTGCTAACGGCTTGCATCTAGGCATCCGTCCGCCACCTGTCAACGCCCGTAGTGCGAAAAATTGCGCTCACCCGTGACAAGCCTGCATCACCGCGCTACAAGCCGCCAACCCCGACCAATAGGTGACACATGAAAACGCTGGTTTTTGGCCATAAATCCCCCGATACCGATTCCACAGGATCGCCCATCATTTGGGCATGGTATCTGAACGAGGTGCGAAACACCCCCGCCGAGGCCGTTTTGCTGGGCGAGCCGAACACCGAAGCCAACTTTGTGGTGAAGCATTGGGATTGCCCAAAGCCGCGCATTGTGGGCGACATTCCCGCTGGCACGCCCGTGGTGATTGTCGATACCAACAACCCCGCCGAACTGCCCGAAAACATAAATAGCTTGGATATCCGCGCGATTATTGACCATCACAAATTGGTCGGCGGTCTGGAAACCGCAGGGCCGATTGACATTGTCATCCGCCCCTTGGCCTGCACCGCCACTGTGATGCACGACCTTATGGGCGCAGATACTGCCCAAATGCCAACGTGGGTCAAGGGGTTGATGTTGTCTTGCATTTTGTCCGACACGCTGGAATTCCGCAGCCCCACCACCACCGCGCATGACCGCGCCATTGCCGAAAAACTGGCCGCCGATTTGGGCATTTCCATTCCCGATTTCGCCGCGCAATTGTTTCAGGCGAAATCCGATGTTGGCGCGTTTTCAGATGCTGCGCTGCTGCGGATGGACAGCAAGGAATACACTGTGGCAGGCCGCGAATTGCGCATTTCCGTGCTGGAAACCACCGCGCCGAAGGTCATTCTCGATCGCAAAGCCAGCCTGATGGCCTCGATGGAGGCCGTGGCACGCGAAGACGGCGCAGACCAGGTTCTGCTGTTCGTGATCGACATTCTGCGCGAAGAGGCAACTTTGCTGGTGCCAAACGATCTGGTGAAATCGCTGGCCGAAGCATCCTTTGGCGTCACGGTTACAGGCGATACCGTTGTAATCCCGGGCCTGATGAGCCGCAAAAAGCAGATCATCCCCGCGCTGAAGTTGTAAGTTGATGACCCAAATCATTCCATCACTGGCCAGCATCGCCGCCGATTATGACGCAGTATTCTGCGATTTATGGGGCTGTTTGCATAACGGCGCGCGGCCCTTTCCCGCCGCCGTATCTGCGCTGCAAGGCTTTCGCGCGGCAGGCAAAAAGGTGATCCTGCTGACCAATGCGCCCCGCCCGCGCCGCGATGTCGCAAGCCATCTGGCTGCCATGGGCGTTCCCGATAATTGCTTTGACGATATCGTCACATCGGGCCAAGCTGCGCAATTTTCTATGCTATCTGGCGCGGTTGGAACCCGCGTGCATCACATCGGCGCGCCCAAGGATGAGGGGTTTTTCAACGATTTCGATGCGTCGATGGCGGCGCTGGTGGCCAGCGCGGGCATCACCCGCGTGCCCATGCACAGCGCCCAAGGCATTGTTTGCACAGGCCTTACGGATGATAATACCGAAACGCCCGACGATTACCGCGCAACCCTTTTGATGGCCAAAACGCTGAGCCTGCCGATGCTTTGCGCCAACCCCGATGTCACCGTGCATGTCGCGGGCAAGCTGCTTTATTGCGCAGGCGCGCTGGCGGCTGCGTATGAAAAGATGGGCGGCGAAACCCTGTATTTCGGCAAACCGCACCCGCCCATTTACGACCGCGCCCGCGCGCGCCTTTCAAGCTTGGGCGCAGATGACGCGCGCATTTTGTGCATCGGTGACGGGATTGCGACCGATGTCGCAGGCGCGGGCGGCGAAGGGCTAGATTGCCTTTACATCACCTCTGGCGTGGATGGCGCGCGCTTTGGCCCCAATGCCGCCGCGCCTGACCCCGCGCTTTTGCAGGCATTTCTGGCCGAAAGGCAGGCTTTTCCGCGCTATTCCATGGGCTTTCTGGGTTAGCCACGCAACTTTATTACCTTTTTTACCACATAAACGAATAAAAACTGCGCAAGGGATTGCCGCGCGGCGTGGCGTTTGTTATGCAGCCCCATTGATTCGAACGCCCCACCAGCAAAGGACAGCGCCATGCTTGATAATTTTCCGCGCGGCACGATTTGCATCGAAGAACTGGCTGTGGGGATGGAACGCTCCTTGCGCAAAGTGGTCACCGACCGCGACATCGAACTGTTCGCCGAAGTATCGACCGATCGTAACCCCGTGCATTTGGACGATGCTTATGCCCAAGACACCATTTTTCAGGGCCGCATTGCCCATGGAATGCTCACCGCGGGCTTGATTTCTGCGGTTATTGGCGAACAACTGCCGGGCCACGGCACAGTCTACCTTGGCCAAAACCTAAAATTCATGGCCCCCGTCCGCCCTGGTGATATGGTCGAGGCGGTGGTGCGCGTGATGGGCATTGACCACGCCCGCCGCCGTGTGACCCTTGAAACATTCTGCCGCGTGGGCGATACCATTGTGCTAAAGGGCGAGGCGCTGGTGCTGGCCCCAAGTTCGAAATTCGACTGACGCGGACGGGCAATGCGCCCCGCGCCAAGGGGTATTATGCAGATTTTCAACGATTGGCGATCCATCCCGCACACCGCGCGCGGCGCGTCCCTAGCTTTAGGCAATTTTGACGGGGTGCATTTGGGCCACCGCGCGGTGATCGATCTGGCGCGCCCGCATGGGCCCCTTGGCATTGTCACCTTCACCCCCCACCCGCGACAGTTTTTCGCGCCAACGACCGCCCCCTTTCGCCTGATGAGCGATGAGGCCCGCGCCCGTGAACTTGCCCGCATCGGCGTGCAGCATCTGTTCCAACTGGAGTTTACCACAGCTCTCGCCGCTCTAACCCCGCTGGAATTTGCGCGGGACGTACTGGCGGGTGGCCTTGGCGCAGCCCATGTCACTGTGGGGGCTGATTTTAGCTTTGGCAAATCCCGCGCAGGGCACGCGGCAGATTTGGCAGATTTGGGCGCACAGTTTGGCTTTGGTGTAACCATTGCCGACATGGTGGCAGATCAGGGGGCCGAAGTGTCATCGACCGCCATTCGCGCGGCCCTGACCGCTGGCACCCCCCGCGCCGCCGCGCAAATGCTGGGCCATCCGCACAGTTTTGAGGGCGAAGTCATCCACGGCCATAAACGCGGGCGCGAACTGGGCTATCCTACTGCGAATATGGATATATCAGGCCTGCACCTGCCCCGCTTTGGGGTTTATGCCGTGCGCATCGCGGTGCTAAACGGGCCGCACGCGGGCCAATATATCGGCGCGGCCAGCCTTGGTATCCGCCCAATGTTTGGGGAAAACCAACCCAACCTAGAGACCTTTATCTTCGATTTTTCGGGCGATCTTTACGGCGCTGACATCTCGGTTTCCCTGATCGAATTTCTGCGCGACGAGGCAAAGTTTGATGGCCTGCCCGCCCTTATGGCGCAAATGGCCGATGATTGCGCCCGCGCAAAGGCAATCCTATCATGACCCTGCGCGAAAAATTCTGGGAAACTGTTCCCCTGCACAAAATGACCGCGCCCGAGTGGGAGGCGCTGTGCGATGGTTGCGGCAAATGCTGCCTGAACAAAATCGAATATGAAGACACGGGCGAGGTGGAATACACCCGCGTCGCCTGCCGCCTGCTGGATGGGGCTACCTGCCGCTGCGGCAATTATGAACGGCGGTTCACATACGTTCCCGAATGCGTGCGCCTTAACCCCAAAACCCTGCCAAAGGTTGCCTATTGGCTGCCAGTGACATGCGCCTACAAACTGCTACATCAGGGCAATCCGC
>CAMAWZ010000164.1 GCA_945861995.1 Pseudorhodobacter antarcticus | reverse complement strand
GCAATTCAACGCGCAGGTGCATCATGTGGCCCATATTCTCGTGGGTCAACTCGGTGCGCATATGGCCCCATTCGGGATAGGTTTCGGGTGCAGTGTCCAACAGCGGGTTCGCTGTCATTGTCCAGTTATACCGCCGCACGGGCGATCCGTGTTGCAGCTTCATCAGAAACTTCAATGCCCGATCAAAAATGCCTTTTTCATGGGCCAACGGCACGGGCGCGTGCCATTCGTGAAAGTTCATCCCAATATTGAAATCCAGCGACCAATCGGCCTGCGTCGTGACCATGCCCGCATCAACCCATAGCGTGCCTTCGCGTTCATCTTGCAAGGTGAAATCGCCTTGGGTTTGGCGGCTGATATATTCCATCGGCCCATACGGCAGGGTGGAGTCGTCTAGAAAGGTGAACTTCTGGTCAATGCCCAGTGGGCGGTTGATCCAGTGCCAGCGATTGCCGTCTTTGGTCAGCGAAAACCACTGCGGGTAGTCTCGCGCCTTGGTTTCCATAATCAGTTCCAGCAGATCCCATCCTGCCAGCGTCATATGCGGCAAGGATTGGCAGCGCAGCGGGTCGCTGGCGAGCACGCGCGCGCGGTCGCGCATCTCGCTGAGGTAATGCTCATCCACGTCAAAGGTCTTTTCAAAGACAGACCCTTTGCGCCCTGGCACGTGCGGCTCCATATTGACCGAATACATATAATCGTCGCGGTCAAACGGAAACGGAAAGCGGCGGATTGCTGCGGGAGAGTTGCGATACGTGAAGTCGTCGCAAAAGGTCTCGTCGCGGAAGAAGTCATCAAAGCCGTATTTGAAATCAAGGCTCATCGGTCGCTCCTATCGGTCTATGACCAGCGCCTTGCCGGTGAACCGGCTGACGCAGGGCATGATTTTGGTGTTGCTGGCCAACTCGTCGGGCGACAGCCAGTGGTCGCGGTGGTCAATATGACCATCGCAGAGAATAACGTTTGTCTCGCACTGCCCGCAAGCACCGCCACGGCACAGATACGGCGCATCAACGCCAGCGGCTTCCATCGCCTCTAGCAAGGATTGGGTCGGCCCAACCGAAATGGTCTTGCCCGAAGCGGCAAGTTGCACGTCAAAGCGGTCACCCGTGGCAGGTGCGGTGAATTCTTCAAAATGCACGCCGTGTTCGGGCATCCCTGCCGCCTTTGCCGTGGCGCGCACCCAGTTAAGCATTCCCTTTGGCCCGCAGCAGTACAGATGCGTACCAATGGGTTGCCGCGCCAGAATGTCCGCCAAGGGCATTTTCTGGCCCAGATCGTCGAAGTACAGGTTCACCTTATCGCCGTGCGACGCCTTTAGCACATCGCCATAGGCGCACAGCGCGGGGTTGCGCGCAGCGTAATGCAATTCAAACTTGCCGCCAAAGCGGGTCAGTTGGTGCATCATCGCCAAAAACGGCGTAATCCCAATACCGCCTGCAAAAAACAAATGCTTGCGCGCGCGGTTGTCTAGGGGAAACAGGTTCATCGGATGGCTTAGCACCATCTCTTGCCCCGCTTTGACATGGGTGTGCATGTACAAAGACCCGCCCCGCCCCGCATCGTCGCGCCGCACCGAGATTTCATAGCCTGAGCGATCTTCGGGGTCGGACATTAGCGAATAGGGGTTCAGCCGCCGCGTGCCGTGGTCGTCCATTTCCACCACAGTATGCGCGCCACCCGAAAAGGCAGGCAGATCGCTGCCATCACGTGCGACAAAGCGGAACCGCGTGATCAGGTCATTAATGCGCACCACCTCGGCCACGCGGACATTCAGTTTTGCGCCACCGCTCATTTGAACCGCTCCACCGCCGCAGGGATAACACCCTTGTCTTCTGCATCAATATTCACGCCCTGAAAGGCCGCCAAACGGCGCGAATAGTGGTCACGCACAAACAGGTGCAGCCCGCAATGACTGCATTGGAAAGGATCGGTTTTCACATTCTCGGTAATGCCCTTGCAATGCACGCATTGCACGCGGCGCACGGTTGATCCGCGATGTTCTTTTTGAATGTCGGCATGGGGAAAGCCCAAGGCCATGACATCGCGTTCGGCCTGACCCATCAATCCTTCGGTACCTGTCAGGTAAATCTGCGCGCCCATCGGCGCATCTTGCAGCACGCGCGCCAGACGGAACAACAGCGTCGGGATAGAGGCGGCCTTTTGGGCCTGCTTGGCCCCAAGGGCGGCGATGCTATCCCACTCATCCGTGCCATTTGGGCCTGCGGTGTACAGGATATGGCATTTCGGCAAAATGCTGGGATCGGCGGCGACCAAATCGGCAACAGCCTCGGCCCCTTCACCATCGGCCACAATCAAATGCAGCGCGCCCACGCGCGGCTTTAGCACGCCGTAAACGGGGCGGCTTATCATCGAGGGGGGAAACGTGGTTTTTGTCATCTTATCCGCACAATACCCATTCATCTGTTCCCAAACATCCCCGCCGCAGGCTTGCCAAACTGGGGCTGGCCTGCGGCGGGGTGGTTCCGTGTTAGCCCTGCGCCGAACGCCGTTTCTTGTCGATGTCGTAGAACGGTAGGGATGCCGACTTGCCCTGTATTGGGCCGTGGGTGCCGCAGCGCACTTCCAAAGCGGTGCCGTTATTGGCATCGGCGACGGGCAGGCGGGCGATGGCCACAGTCCAGTTGTTTAGCGGCGAATGCATCGCTTGGGTCACAACGCCGACCTGAGCGCCATCTTTGAACACCGGCGCGCCATTGCCTGGCACGTTCTTACCTTCCAGCATCATGCCAGAAATCTTGAACCGCTCGCGGCCCTTTAAACGGTAGTGTTCTTCGGCACCGCGAAAGCCAACCTTGCCGGGCGAGACGGTGAAATCAAGGCCCAGTTCCCACAGCGTATCGCCGGGGCCTTCGTTTTCGAACGGATACATTTCCGAATTGTCGAAGGGGAAGAACAAAAGATACGATTCCGTGCGCAGCATATCCAGCGTGGTAAAGCGGCAGGGGATAATACCCATGCTGGCGCCTTCCTCTAGGATGCGATCCCAGATCATCACAGCGTCTTGCCCACGGCAGAAAATCTCATACCCCCGCTCGCCCGTGTAACCGGTGCGGCTGATGGTGATCGGCTTGCCAAACAGGCTTGCGCCCATGTGGCTGAAATAGGCCAAATTGCGAATGCCTGGGATGTGCTTTTCCAGATAATCGACTGCCAGCGGCCCTTGCAGCGACAGATCGTGCAAGTTGTCGTCAAAACGCACCGACACATCGCGCCCCGTGGCGGCCAAGGTGAGTTGTTCATGCCCCTGCCCCGAGCCGTGCACAACCATAAAGCTGTCTGGCCCCATGCGGTAGATCACGCAGTCATCCACGAACTTTCCCGCATCGTTCAGCATACAGGCGTAAACCGCGCGGCCTGGCATCAGCTTTTCCATGTTGCGCGTGGTGGCGCGTTCAATGACATGGGCGGCGGCATGGCCAGTGATATGCACCTTTTTCAGGCCCGATACATCCATCAGCCCCGCCTTGGTGCGAATCGCCATATATTCGGCGTCGGGGTCACCCTTTTCATAAGACCAGGCGGTGCCCATGCCCGACCAGTCTTCCAAGTTCGAGCCGAGTGCGCGGTGGCGGTCACCTAGCGTTGAAAAGCGCCAAGAATTGGTCATCTGCAGTCTCCCTGAGGTACGTTCATTTTGGACAAGTTTGTTAGGCTTCGCAGCGAAAATCAATAATGAAGTGCAATTTTTTTCTTGCCAGCAAACATTCTCGCTTAAAAAAGGGGCCGCTTTCGCAGCCCCTTTAATGTAAAGCACAATGCGCGCCCTTAGGCAGGCAGCACGAAGAACCAGTTGGACCAAAGCACCACCACTGCCCCAGCCACAAGGGCAAGATAAGGCAGCATTCCTGCCTTACGCACCCCCATTTCGCCCTCGCCAAGCCCAAGATCCTCATAGGTCTCCTTCGGGAACTTGCCGCCATCTTGCAGGTAATGGCGATACCAGAACACCGGAATGATGAACGAGGCCATGATCAGCCCCGACCACAGCGCATTTTCATACCCCCAGACCTTGGCACCAGCGCCAAGGAACAGCGCGTTGACGAAAGCCAGAACTGTATTGATGCCGATCAGCACAGTCGGTGCTTTCCACGGACGTTCAATATGCGCCGAATCGATGCGGTGGATCCAGCCTGCATTCAGGTTCAAGAAGTTGAACAGAATGTAGCCGACGTTCGAAATAGCCAGAACATAGAAAAAGCCGCCCACATCCGACGCCAGCGCAAGCAGAATCACGTTAAAGCCAAAGTCAGTCCACATCGCCTTGGAGGGAACGCCTTTGTCGTTGACGGTGGACAGATACTTGGGCAGCCAGCCGTCTTTCGACCCCTGATACAGCGTGCGCGAGGAACCAGCGAGCGCCGTCATGATGGCCATGAACAGGGCCATGATCATCAAAATCACGAATATCTGGGTGATCACTGGCCCGCCGCCGATCATATTGCCCAGTGCTTCGCCCACGCCTGTGCCGTCGACGATGCCAGCGGCAAGCATACCCTCTTGGCCCAAGACACCTTGGAACGAGAAAGGGATCAAGAAGAAGAACACCGCGCACAAAAGGCCCGAGTAGAAGATCGCGCGGAAGGTGTCGCGCTTTGGGTCTTTCAGTTCGGCCGTATAGCACACGGCGGTTTCAAAGCCGTAGGTCGACCAAGCCGCGATATACAAACCGCCCAAGAACAGCGTCCAGCCGCCAATGTTCCATTCGCCGTCCACGCCCGAATAGGCTGCGGTGGGGGGCAAGAGGTTGGTGACGTTCATGGTGTCGATGGCGCCGGTGAAGATCGGCACAAGGCCAACCAGCAGCAAGGGCACCAGAACGATGATCCCCAGCCATTTCTGGGCATTGGCGGTCGAGGCGATGCCGCGATGCTGGATGGTCATGATGACCAGCATCAGCACAACGCCGATCAGGAAGGTCGAGTTGAAGTGCAGTGTACCAAGGCCCGGAACGGTCAGGGCAAAGGCTTCGAATGCGCGGAACCACGGGGTCATCGCGGTAACACCATCAGCGGCCGCAACAGCCTTGATCGCGTCCTCAGCCGTGACACCCGCGTTGGCCGCCATAAAGTCCATCACCGACTGGGTTTCAGCGGTGTAACTGGCGATATTCGCCGCGACCCATTCGACGACCTGCTGGCTTTCGGCCAAGGGAATCGGGAAAAGCGCGTTTAGAATGTAACCTGCCGCGATGGCGCAGCCAAGCGAGAGCACGGGCGACCATGCGAACCAGTTGCACCACACCGACAAGGGCGCGATCAGCTTGGAATAGCGCAGCCACGCGGTTGCACCGTAAACCGAGGTTCCGCCCGACTTGTTGCGGAACATCCCAGCCATTTCTGCGTAGGTGAAGCTTTGCAAAAACCCCATCACCATCGAAATCATCCAGACCGCGAAGGCCAACTTGCCCGTTGTTCCCGCGATCCCACCAATTGAGAACAGCACCAAAGGCGGCACACCTGCCGCAACCCAAAACGCACCCTTCCAATCTAGCGCTCGAACCATCAGGCCCGATCCAGCTTTGTCTGTCATGTCCCTTTTCTCCTGTTGAACCCGGCGAATGATGAGCGGCACTTTGCCACCCCCTCCGCACGTTGATTTTCAAGGTGCCAACCTGCCTTGCATTTGGCAGGCAGGGCCTTGTCCCCTTGCTCCCACGTTACCGCATATCGGCGCAGTGGCCTCCTATGCCTGCGTCCCGATGCCACATTGAAAGCACGAGGCCGCCCTTAAGGCGAGAAGAATTTTGTATTTTGGGGAAAAAATGTTTCCTGTTAATCGAGCAGGCCAACCTGCCAT
>CAMAWZ010000163.1 GCA_945861995.1 Pseudorhodobacter antarcticus | reverse complement strand
ATTTAATCAAAAAGGCCCCCAGCGTTGTGCTGAGGGCCTGTCTGACGGGGCGCGAGATGATCAGTTCTCGAGATAGCTTTCCATCGAATCTTCCAGCGCATTTTTCCACGGCGTGTGGTGCACTGGGGCCATTGTGCCCGTAATGACGGATTTATAGGCGTTATCGCGAAAAGCCATAACGTCCTTTTTCTTGTGTTCTTTCCATTCGAAAAAGGCCTCGCAGGCGCCGTCGACGTCAATGGACGGATAGTCGGTTTCCGCGATAAGTTCTTTTACGTAGTCGCCCTGATAGTGAATAGCGTCATGGGCGTCTTGGCCCGCATCTTCGCCCGCCACGCGGTCGACCACGTCTTGAAGCAGTACATTTTTGTCCGAAGGAATCGAAATCCGCCCCATGATCGCGTCACGCACCCACCACGCTTGGGCATCGAACATGTTGAAGGTGAACCATTGATCCTGCATGCCGATATAAAACAGCTTGGGGTTATGCACCCATGCGACACCCTTATACAGATCAGCGGCCGCCAGTCGGTTAGCGGTTTTCAGGCGCAGATCGTCGGGCAAATAGGGGAAATGGTGCTTGTAGCCTGTGCACAGAATAACGGCGTCGATTTTCTTTGAAGTGCCGTCTTTGAAATAGGCGGTATCTTCGTCCATCCGCACAAGCGCGGGGACTTCTTGCCAGTTGTCGGGCCAAGCAAAGCCCATCGGCGCGTTGCGATAGGCCACGGTGATCGATTTGGCGCCATATTTCCAGCATTGGCTGCCGACATCTTCGGCAGAATAGGACGACCCCAACAACAACAGGTTCTTGCCCGTAAATTCGCGCGCATCGCGGAAGTCATGGGCGTGCATCACACGGCCATGGAAGATGTCGAACCCAGGGTATTCTGGCACGCTGGGCGTGCTGAAATGGCCAGAGGCCACGATCACATGGTCGAATTCTTCGTCATACATACTGTCCTTTTTCAGATCATGCACGGTGACGGTGAAATTGCCCTTGTCATTATTGTAGCGCACCATGCGAATGGTGGATGAAAAGCGGATCCAATCGCGGACACCAGCCTTTTTCACGCGGCCTTCGATATAGTCGAACAGCACGGCACGCGGCGGATAGCTGGCGATCTGCTTGCCGAAGTGTTCTTCAAACGAATAGTCGGCAAATTCTAGCCCCTCTTTTGGGCCGTTCGACCACAGGTAGCGATACATCGAGCCGTGAACAGGCTCGCCGTGCTCGTCCAAACCCGTGCGCCACGTGTAGTTCCACAGCCCCCCCCAGTTGGATTGCTTTTCAAAGCAGACCACTTCGGGAATCTCGGCCCCTTTGGCCTGAGCGGACTGGAACGCGCGCAGCTGCGCAAGCCCTGACGGCCCCGCCCCAATAACGGCTACTCTTTTCTTCATGGACACCTCCGGCTGTTCGATTCTGGCAGATAATTTCGCGCGCTGCCTTGGGCGGGATGTTAGAATCTGAGTTGCGCCTGTGTCAAATATTATTCCTGCTGTGAAAAATAGAAACTGCCCTTAAAGCATTGGGCCGTGTACGTTTTTGGTGCTTGTGCGGCAACTTAGGTGCAAGCGTCACGATGCGGGGCCATCTTCACCGAAGTGAATTTGCTTGCCCGTGGCAAGATTCCCTTTGATACTGTGCGCAATGAAGGCCGCCCTGTGCCTTAGCTTGCATTCGAAACCCTCGCTCATCGTCAAAAATCCCAAGGAAACCCGACATGAAACCCATTGCCCCCGCCGACCGCAAGATCGCCAATATCCACTCGGCCGCATTCAAAGCATTTGTATATCCAGATGGCACTGCACTGGGTGACAGTATCTTGCAACTGGACGATGGAATCGAACTTGGCACTGGCTTTCACGTCTACCGTATGCCTGCGGGCATGACGACGATGGGGCACCGCCACAATGGGCACGAACAATTTCTGATCCTTGAAGGTGAGTTGCACGAAAGCGATGGTACCATCCTGCGCGCGGGCGATCTGGTGTTCTACCGCGATGGCACCGAGCATAATTCACCTACTCCAAACGGCTGCCTTTTGGCCGTGCAGATCGCTGGGCCAGAATTTCCAGTGGAATAGCTGCCGCAATGCAAAAGGCCCCAGAACATCTGGGGCCTTTGTTTCTGGCACAGCGCTGGGGTCAAATATCCAGCGTGTTTTCGGTTTCCCACTTTGAGAAATGTGATGCGTAGCTGTCCCATTCTTTGTGCTTCAGCTTTAGGAACGCCGAAGAGAATTCTTCGCCCATCATCGACTTAAGCGTGGTGTCTTTGTCGAACTCGCGCAAAGCATCCAGAAGGTTTAGTGGCAGTTTCGGCGCGTCTGTAATTGTATGGCCCATCTGGTACATATCGATATCATGGCGGCGCCCTGGATCGGCTTGGGTACGTACCCCGTCCAGACCAGCGGCCAGAATGACCGCTTGCATCAAATAGGGGTTCGCCGCCCCGTCGGGCAGGCGCAGTTCAAACCGCCCCGGGCCTGGTACGCGCACCATGTGGGTGCGGTTGTTGCCTGTCCAAGTCACCGTATTTGGGGCCCATGTGGCCCCCGACGAGGTGCGCGGCGCGTTGATACGCTTATAGCTGTTGACCGTTGGGTTACAGATCGCGGCCAAGGCACTGGCGTGTTTCATAATGCCGCCCAAGAAATGGCGGCCCTGATCGGACAGGCCCAGTTCTTTCGACTTGTCCGCAAAAGCGTTGGTTTTACCATCCAATGACCAGACCGAGATATGCGCGTGGCAGCCCGAACCCGTCAGCCCTTTAAACGGCTTGGGCATGAACGTGGCGCGCAGCCCGTGCTTTTCGGCCACCGATTTCATCATGAACTTGAAGAAACTGTGCTTGTCTGCGGTTTGAAGAACATCGTCATATTTCCAGTTCATCTCGAACTGGCCGATGGCGTCTTCGTGGTCGTTCTGGTAGGCCTCCCAGCCCAATTCCAGCATATAATCGCAGACCTCGGCGATGCAGTCATATTGGCGCATGACGGCTTGCTGATCGTAGCAGGGCTTTTCGGCGTTGTCGTATGGATCGGCGATTTTGTCGCCTTCGGGGGTCAGCAAAAAGAACTCTGGCTCGACCCCAGTTTTAACACGCAAGCCATCTTTGGCCGCCTCGTCAATCAGGCGGCGCAAAACGTTGCGCGGGGCCTGCGCCAAGGGCTGTTCTTCCATCACGCAGTTGGACGCAAGCCACGCCACTTCGCGCTTCCACGGCAGTTGCATCGCCGATTCTGGATCGGGCACTGCCATCATGTCAGGGTGCGCTGGGGTCAGATCCAGCCACGTTGCAAAACCAGCAAAGCCAGCCCCATCCACTGCCATGTCATTGATCGCCTGAGTAGGCACCAGTTTTGCACGCTGCCCACCGAACAGGTCGGTATAGGACACCATGAAGTACTTGACGCCTTTTTCATTGGCCCATTTGGCCAGATCTCTTCCCATGTTAAAACTCCCTGTCGTTTTTATGTTTTGTTAAGGGGGGGCGGCTTAGAAGCCGCCATTCCGCCCAGGGATCCAGTTGGTGCCCGCCAAGGGCACTCCTGCCATTGCCGATGCCTCGATGGTCAGCGAGCATAGGTCTTCTGGTTCCAAGTTGTGCAAGTGGTTCTTGCCGCAGGCCCGCGCGATGGTCTGCGCTTCTAGCGTCATCACCTTGAGGTAGTTCTTCAAACGTCGTCCGCCCAGAACTGGATCGAACCGCTTGGACAGTTCGGGGTCTTGTGTGGTGATGCCCGCAGGGTCACGGCCTTCGTGCCAATCGTCATAGGCGTTCGCCGTTGTGCCCAGCTTTTGGTATTCTTCTTCCCAAATCGGATCGTTATCGCCCAGCGCGATCATGGCTGCGGTGCCAATGGATACCGCATCCGCGCCCAGCGCCATGGCCTTGGCCACATCGGCCCCCGAACGGATACCGCCCGACACGATCAGCTGCACTTTGCGGTGCATCCCAAGGTCTTGCAGCGCCTTTACTGCCTGCGGGATACAGGCCAAAATCGGCATACCCACATGTTCAATGAACACATCCTGCGTGGCCGCTGTGCCGCCTTGCATACCGTCCAGCACCACCACATCCGCGCCCGCTTTTACGGCCAATGCGGTGTCGTAATAGGGGCGGGCGCCGCCGATTTTCACATAGATCGGCTTTTCCCAATCCGTGATCTCGCGGATTTCCATGATCTTGATCTCCAGATCATCAGGGCCAGTCCAATCAGGATGCCGACAGGCCGAGCGTTGGTCAATCCCCTTTGGCAGGTTGCGCATGTTGGCAACGCGATCCGAGATTTTCTGGCCCAGTAGCATACCGCCGCCGCCCGGCTTTGCGCCTTGCCCCACCACCACTTCAATGGCGTCGGCACGGCGCAAATCGTCAGGATTCATGCCGTAACGGCTGGGCAGATATTGATAGACCAGCGTTTTGGAATGGCCGCGCTCTTCTTCGGTCATGCCGCCGTCACCCGTGGTGGTCGAGGTACCTGCCGCAGTTGCGCCGCGTCCCAGCGCCTCTTTTGCGGGGCCAGACAGCGCGCCAAAGCTCATGCCCGCAATGGTGATTGGGATTTCCAGATGGATGGGCTTTTTGGCAAAACGGGTGCCAAGCCACACATCAGTCGCGCATTTTTCGCGGTAGCCTTCCAAAGGATAGCGCGAGATTGACGCGCCAAGGAACAGAAGGTCATCGAAATGCGGCAACTGGCGCTTTGCGCCGCCGCCGCGAATATCATAGATACCCGATGCCGCGGCACGGCGAATTTCGGCGTTGACGGCCGGGGTGAAGGTGGCCGAGAAACGGGGCGGTGTTTTGGGAAATTCGGTCATTCTCTCGCCTCAGTAAGCCGACGCATTGTCGATGGTAAAGTTCTAGAGTTTGCGCGCAGAGCCATAGCGCTTGAACTCTTCGGGCCGCGCTTTGCCGTCGGCCTCGCCGCGTTTCAAAAGATCGGAAAGCAGCGCGATATGTTCGGGCCGCATTTCTTTCTCAACGCAGTCCGCGCCCAGCGATTTGACCGAGCCGCGCACGAACAGACGCGCTTCGTACAGGCTGTCGCCCAGTGCCTCGCCCGCGTCGCCCAAGACAACCATGTTGCCCGATTGCGCCATAAAGCAGGACATATGGCCAATGCTGCCATGTACGACAATGTCGATGCCTTTCATCGAAATGCCGCAGCGGCTGGACGCGTTGCCCTTGATGACCAACAAACCGCCGCGCCCCGTGGCCCCAGCGTATTGGCTGGCATCGCCATCGATGATCACGGTGCCTGACATCATGTTTTCTGCCACGCCAGGCCCTGCCGATCCTTTGATTCGGATCGTGGCAAGTTTGTTCATGCCCGCGCAGTAATAGCCCGTAGATCCACGCACAGTGATGTCCACGGGCGCATCAACGCCAGCCGCAATCGCGTGCGCGCCCTTGGGGTTGATCACCTCCCAAGCGGTCATATTGGTCTGGCCTTTTAGCGCGTGCAGGGACGAATTCAGCGCGCGCAGCCCCTCTTTACCTAAATCGAAAGTCTGCATTCTCTCAACGCTCCCAGAAGTAGACTGTGGCAGGCTCTGGCTCCCATACGCGGGCGGTTTCGATGCCCGGCAGGTTGACCAGCGCGCGGTATTCGCTGCCAAAGGCAACGTATTGATCGGTTTCAGCCATAACGGCGGGCTTGCAGGCGATCGGGTCTCGCACCACGCCAAAGCCGTTGTGGGTGCCGACAACAAAGGTAAAGAAGCCGTCTAGATCGGTCAGCGTCGCCTCTAGGGCGTTACCAAGCGTCTCGCCCGTTTGCAGCTTGTGGCTGATGAATGCCGCGCC
>CAMAWZ010000162.1 GCA_945861995.1 Pseudorhodobacter antarcticus | reverse complement strand
GGTTGGGGCGGCTGTTTCAGTAGGGTTTGGCATAGGCGTGGCTCCAGATTCTGCGGCACTATCAGTCCAGCGGGCGGGCAATAGATAGACTTTTGCGCCCAAAAGGTGCATTGGCAAGGCCATACCCTTCCCCGCCTGTAGGAGAGCATCATGCTGGATACTGTCACCGATCTGAAATCCTTGCTGAAAGACCCGTCTTTGCTGCCAAACAAGGCCTATGTTGCGGGGCAGTGGATTGAGGCGGCCGATGGCGCGACGTTTGCCGTGACGAACCCCGCGCGCGGCGATGTGATTGCCCATGTGCCCGATTTGACCCGCGCGGATGCAAAGCGCGCGATTGAGGCGGCCGATGTGGCGCGGCGCGACTGGGCGGCGCGTACGGGCAAAGAGCGCGCGCAGGTGCTGCGTAAGTGGTTTGATCTGGGCATGGCGGCGCAGGACGATCTGGCCGCGATTCTTACGGCGGAAATGGGCAAGCCCTTGGCCGAGGCGAAGGGCGAGATTGCCTATGGCTCGTCCTATATCGAATGGTTCGCCGAGGAGGCCAAGCGCGCCTATGGCGAGGTGATTGGCGGGCATATGCGCGACAAGCGTATTCAGGTGATCAAGCAGCCGATTGGCGTCTGCGCCAGCATCACGCCGTGGAATTTTCCCAATGCGATGATTGCGCGCAAAGTGGCCCCTGCGCTGGCGGCGGGCTGCGCCATGGTTTCGCGCCCTGCGGCGGAGACGCCGCTGTCGGCGATTGCGCTGGCGGTTTTGGCCGAACGTGCGGGCGTGCCTGGCGGGGTGTTTTCGGTGATCACCTCATCGCGGTCATCCGATATTGGCAAAGAGTTTTGCGAAAACCCTGCCGTGCGTAAGCTGACCTTTACGGGCAGCACCGAAGTGGGGCGGATTTTGCTGCGCCAAGCGGCTGATCAGGTTCTGAAATGCAGCATGGAGCTGGGCGGCAATGCGCCGTTCATCGTGTTTGACGATGCCGATTTGGATGCGGCCGTAGACGGCGCGATGGTGTCGAAATTCCGCAACAACGGGCAGACCTGCGTTTGCGCCAACCGCATTTATGTGCAGGCGGGGGTTTACGATGCCTTTGCGGCAAAGCTGTCGGCTGCGGTGGCCAAGTTGAACATTGGCGACGGGTTGACGGCGGGCGTTACCACGGGCCCGCTGATCAACGAAGATGCCGTCCAAAAGGTGGAAGAACATATCGCCGACGTGCTGGCGGGGGGCGGGGCGGTGGTCGCGGGCGGCGCACGCCACGCGCTGGGCGGGACGTATTTCCAGCCAACAGTCGTCACAGGGGTGACCCGCGATATGAAAGTTGCCAATGAGGAAACCTTTGGCCCGCTGGCGCCCTTGTTCAAATTTGACACCGAGGAAGACGTGATCCGCCGCGCCAATGACACGATCTTTGGTCTGGCCAGCTATTTCTATGCCCGCGACATTGGCCGCATCACCCGTGTGCAAGAACAACTGGAATACGGCATGGTGGGCGTGAACACGGGCCTGATTTCCAATGAGATGGCCCCCTTTGGCGGGGTTAAACAATCTGGTCTTGGGCGCGAGGGCAGTCATCACGGGATGGATGACTATATGGAAATGAAATACATCTGCCTTTCGATTTAAGCGTAATATCAGCCGCTTGCGGGGATGCTATCCCATAGCAAGCGGCTGATTTTGCATAGCGCGGGTCTGCGCTGCAATCTGTTGTCATCGCCCAAACTGCTTGGGCCCCACAACAGGAGTTTCCCATGCTGCCCGCATCTAAGCCCGCCAAATCTGTAAAGTCTGCTGCAACCGCCGCTGTGCTGGCGCTGTCGCTGGCCCTGCCTGCCCCTGCCTTTGCGCTGGATCGCCATGATCAGGGGATCGTGGCTGGCGCGATTGGGGTGCTGCTGCTGCAAGGTCTGATCAAATCGACGCAGACGCCGCACACGCCGCAGGCGCCGTACACCCCCGATGTTCGCCCTGTGCCACTGCCGAACAAGCCCGCACCAGTGGTTTACGTGCCGCACGTTTCGCAAACGCCTGCTGCCTATGCCTTCTCCAGCTATAGCTATTCCGAACGCCGCGCTATTCAGCGCAGCCTTGCGCGGGGCGGCTTTTACTATGGCCCCCTTGATGGAGCCTTTGGGAATGGCACGTATAATGCCACGCTCAGCTATGCCCGTGCCACCAAATCTGGGCGCGCGATGAACAGCGAGGCAGGGGCCTACGGAATTTATGACCGCCTGCTTTATGGTTGGTAACCATTCCTCAAGGAATCGGCCAGATAAATGAAAATGTTCTGGTGTGTATGAGTATTCGGCCACGGGTTTGGCGCGCCGCTGCGCTTTACCCTTGTTTGGCCAAAAGTTGGTTTTACCAGAATGTTTTGGGTGAATGCCCAAACGGAAAGCGCGCAGGGTGACCTGCGCGCTTTTTGCATTTATCGGGCCGCGATGAATGGGCCGTGTTGCGTTAGGCTTGGCCGATTTGCGGCGTATCGGAGGCCAGCCCAACCTGCACATCTTTGCCGCCTGCATGGCCAATTTCAATGCGGCGGGGGCGTAGGGCTTCGGGCATTTCGCGCACAAGGTCGATATGCAGCATGCCGTGTTCGTGGGTGGCCCCCGTCACGCGGACATGGTCGGCCAAGGCAAAGCGCCGCTCGAACGCGCGGGTGGCAATGCCGCGGTGCAGGAAGGTGCGTTCCTCGGCCTCTTCGGTGCGGCGAGCGGTGATGTGCAGCGCGCCCTCTTTCACCTCGACGTTCAGATCATCTGGCGCAAAGCCCGCCACGGCAAGCGAAATGCGATAGTCGTGATCACCCGTCTTTTCGATGTTATAGGGCGGATAGGCGGCGGTGCTGGCATCCGCCGTCAGCGCGCGATCCAAAAGATCGGCTACTCGGTCAAAGCCAACGGTGGCGCGGTAGAGGGGGGCAAAATCGTAGGTACGCATAGGTCATCCTTTCAAAGCGATGTATCGCGTGGGGTGCCTTCCCATTTGGGCAAGGCTGTCGATCAAGACGGTGGCCCAAAGCCGTTCGGCCTTGGGATATCTTTCATTTGGGGGGCGGGGCGCGCCGTTTCAAGCCCTGCGATTGGGGCGTGACATTGCCGCCGCAACAGTTAGCCTTATGGGAAAGGAGACTGCCGATGCCTGCACTTGCGCTGTATGATACGCTTGCCTTGGGGATTTTTGTTTTCGCGTGGCTCGGCATTGGATGGCTGATCGAACATCCACCTGCGTGCTGGCCATCGGTCAGCTATATCATGCAGGATTACCGCCACATGTGGATGCGCGAGTTTGTCACCCGCATCCCGCGCGTGTTTGACGGCACGATCATTGACAGCCTGCGGCAGGGGACGGCGTTTTTCGCCAGCGCGTCGATGATTGCGGTGGGGGGAGGGCTGGCGCTGATCGGCAATCCTGCGCTGCTGATGGGGCTGGCTGCCGATTTGCCGCTGCCGAACGATTTGGAGCAGATGCGGCTGCGCGCGGGGCTGATGGTGCTGTTTTTGGTCAATGCTCTGCTGAAATTTGTCTGGGCCAACCGCCTGTTTGGATATTGCGCGATTGTGATGGCGGCGGTGCCGAATGATCCGAAGGATCCGAACGCGTTTTTGCGGGCAGGCCAAGCGGCGGATTTGAACATTACGGCGGCGAAAAGTTTCAATCGCGGGCTGCGCTCGATTTACTTTGCGCTGGGGGCCTTGGGCTGGCTGCTGGGGCCGTGGGGGTTGGTGGCGACGACTGTCATCACCACGGCTGTGCTGTTTCGGCGCGATTTTGCCAGCGCGTCGCGGAAGGTGATTTTGCGGGGGCGGTAGGGGGTATACTTCATCAAGGTTCGATTTAATTTTTTTCTTAATGGCAAGAAGGTGGAAAATGAAATTTTACTTATCTATAGTTCTTTTCGCAATTGCAACGGCGGCTACTGCTGAGGAAATGGACTGCCTAATATATAAGTACAGATATGAGGATAATTTCTTAAAATCAGATCAGGTTTTTAAATTATATGAAACAGAAATTGAGTGGAGAGATTTTAGTTCGTACACGAATGTTAGCGCGACGCTACATGTTGAATATCCAATTGCTAGGTGTGAGTACGTAACAAAATACGATTTTCGTGTGGTTTTTGTCCCAAACGATACTGGAACCTACGAGGCCGTTGTGTCTTGGAGGGGTGAAGATGAACAGGCTGGCGAATGGAAGCTGTACGATTTTAGTGATAGGCACCCAGCGCCTTTTGACATCTCGGAAACATTAGATAAACTTGTACTTGCAGGGGAAATTAAGGATCTCCGCTTTAGCTGGACGACGCTAGAATACACGTCCCACACCTTGGATTTCGATCTAAAAAGGGAGAAGACACGTTACTCGCGGAGAATAATACCGGAAATTGGAGCGTATTTTGAAGTCAAGGACTCTATACCCGCTTGGGAATGCAAGTAGCCCGTGTTGCAGCCTAGAGTGAGTAATTTCACGCACCGCTCTTGAGGGGGCTGGAGATGGTGCGTGCAAGTACACACGCCCTCCTCCGCCCTTCCCACAGCCATGCCGCCAATGACAGCAGTGCGGCCAGCGCCAGCCATGCCCATGGTGGCAGCAGGGGGGCCACACGGATGCCTTGGGTGATATAGGCCCCGCGCGGGGTGATGCCCAGATAGCCGCGCCCTGCGGCGGTGCGGCCGGCGGAGACGTGCCGCAGGTCTATTGGGCCGTCCTCGATGCGGTGGGCCCTGCCCTTGGTGGCGGCGATGGCGGGGGCCAGTGCCGCGCCGCTGGCTACGACTTTGGCATATTCGCGGGGGATGGAAATGCCCACGGCGACCACGCGCTGCAAATCGCCTTGGGCCAGCCGATACAGCCCCGCCTCTGGCGCGGCATAGTCCACGGCAAAGCGGCCATCGGTCTGTTTGGTCATATCAAGTTCCACCGCATCGCCATTTGGTGCGGTGATTACCAGTGGCGGCGGGGCGGCCTCTAACACGGTGCGGCGCTGCACGTTCAGGGCCAAATCGGTGGCGGTGGTCGTAAGCGCCTCTTCCTCCAATTCGGGTTCTTTCAGCATCCAATGGGCCAGGCGGCGCAGAAGGTCTAGCTGCGGGCCGCCGCCCTCAAACCCGCGCCCCCACAGCCAGACATGATCAGACGCCAGCACTGCAATGCGCCCTTCGCCCACGCGGTCTAGCACCAAAAGGGGCGCGTTATTTGGGCCAGACATAACCACTTGGCCAGAGCGCGGGATCACCTCGATCATGCGAAACCAGCGGCCCCATGTTTGCGATGATGCCGCAAGCCCCGCCGTGACGGGATGGCGCAGGCCCAGGGGGGTTAGGGCGGGGACCAAGCCCTGTTCGATCACGCGCGAGGTAGGCTCAGCGGGCAACATTTCGGCCAAGGGGCTGCGCCACAGGCTATCAACCATGCCATATTCAGGCCCCGCCGATACCAGCACCGTGCCGCCGCTGCGCACATATTGCACAATGTTATCAAGGTATTCCATCGGCAGCAGCCCCTGCACCGAAAAGCGGTCAAAGATAATCAGATCGAAATCTTTGATCTTTTCGACGAACAATTCGCGCGTGGGAAAGGCGATCAGCGCCAGTTGTTCGGTGGGGGTTCCATCTTGCTTTTCGGGGGGGCGCAGAATGGTGAAATGCACCAAATCGACCGACGGGTCAGATTTCAGCAGGTTGCGCCAGACCCGCTCGCCCGTGTGCGGCTGGCCTGATACCAGCAGCACGCGCAAACGATCCCGCACACCGTTGATCTGAACAAGGGCTGTGTTGTTGCGCGCGGTGAGTTCCCCTGCCTGCGCGGGCAAGGAAAGCTGCAGCACGTTCATCCCCGCATGGGGC
>CAMAWZ010000161.1 GCA_945861995.1 Pseudorhodobacter antarcticus | reverse complement strand
CTGCGTCCAAAACATTAGGGCCCGTTGATTGCGGCAAAGCGGCAAATTGCACGTGCCGATGCTGCGAAATTGCCGCGTCCCACGCCGCATCATCCAAATACAGCAGATTTGGCGCGCAAGGCTTGTAAACTGTGTCCATCCTAGATTTGGCGGTCATCGCCTCTAGACGCGCATCATATTGATCTGCGATCCCTTCGGCGCGCGACAGGCGCTGCGCGGTCGCCCCATCATCCAGCATAACCGACGCATCTGGTAAAAAGTCAAATATCGTGTCCAACTTTTCATGGAAAAATGGCAGCCAATGCTCCATCCCCGCATGTTTGCGCCCTGCCGAGACCGCTTCGTACAACGGGTCATCGCTGCCGCCCGCGCCAAATTCGACGCGGTAGTTTTGCCGAAACCGCGAAATGCTTTCTGCGTCTAAAATCACCTCGGACATCGGTGCAAATTCGATGGCGGACAGCTTTTCTGTCGTGCGCTGCGTGATCGGGTCAATCCTGCGCGCGCCGTCCAGCACATCGCCAAAGAAATCTAGGCGAACAGGCCCGCCGCCACCAGGCGGAAAAATATCGATAATCCCGCCGCGAATGGCATATTCGCCCACTTCGGCCACAGTCGAGACGGGCGAAAACCCCATATTCACCAAAAAGCCCTTTAACTGACCCACGTCCACGCGATTGCCAACCGATGCCACAAAAGACGACCCGCGCAGCACCGCGCGCGTGGGGATCAATTGCGTGGCCGCGTTCAAGGTTGTCAGCAAAACGAACGCCGCAGGCAGCCCTGCCGCCAGCGCCGCCCGCGTGGACATGCGATGCGACATCACCGCTGGGCTGGGCGAGACACGGTCATAAGGCAGGCAATCCCACGCGGGCAAATCCAGCACCAAAACGGAAGGGTCATGCGCCGCCAAGGCCGCGCGCATCGCCGCCAAACGCCGATCATCGCGGGCGATATGGATAACAGGTTTTCCGCGCCCAAGTTCTGCCAAAACCAGCGCCGCGTCATAGCCTTCGGGCGCAGCAGAAAGGGTAATCTGATCGTATTTTTGCATCAGATTACCTAAAGTATCCGTGGATCATTAAATGAAAAAACGCAAATGATGCGGTTAGAGATATGAACGTAAAACCAATAAGTTGCACCTTTATTCTAAATCGATACATCATCGTTATAAGCGCTTTGTCACCAACATCTTCGCCCAAAATGCGCAGCGCCAGACGCAGCTGCAACGCCATGATCATCAGATAGGGAAACACCAAAAACCACAGCGCTTGAGCAAATTCGATGCCATAGGAAAAGGCCAGCAATGACAGGCCAACCAGCGTTGCCGCCGAAAGTGCAACCCATAAAACCTGCCACTTTTGCCAGCCTGCCACCCAAATCTGCACGGCAATCTGGGTCATCGTCTCGAGTTGCATCAGCGCAAGGCCACCACCTCTGGCGCGGTTCACACTGGCAAAAGAAATTCCCAAAACCCGCCCTGTCGCCGCGATCCAAAACACCGCAGCCGCGACCCAGTACCACAAGCTGGAAAAGGATCGCAGGCTGATCGCCTCGCCTATCAGCCCTAGCATTTTGGTTTCTCCTTTGGCAGTGACATTGCAAAACGTTCCTATTCGGGCCAATATCGCAGAACATTGACAGAAGCAACGTTAGGTTCCTATGCAACAGGTTCAAGCCCCCTATCCCGCCAATCGCCTGCGCCGTCTGCGCCGCACCCCTGCTTTGCGGGCGCTGGCGCAAGAAACCACCCTATCGGTGGGCGATTTGATCTGGCCCGTTTTTGTGCGCGAAGGCGTGGATGTGATGGAGCCGATTGCCTCGATGCCGGGCGTGTACCGGCGCAGTATCGACAACATCGTAAAGGCTGCGCGCGAGGCGGCCGATTTGGGCATTCCTGCCATTTGCCTGTTTCCCTATACTGATGCCAGCCTGAAAACGGTTGCCTGCGAAGAGGCGTGTAACCCGCAAAACCTGACCAACCGCGCCATTCGCGCCATTAAGGCTGCGGTGCCCGAGATTGCGATTATGACCGATATCGCGCTGGATCCGTACAACGCGCTGGGCCATGACGGCATTGTTCAAGATGGCGTGGTGCTGAACGATGAAACCGTTCAGTGTTTGGTCAAAATGGCCCTTGCGCAGGCCGAGGCTGGGGCCGATATTTTGGGCCCGTCTGATATGATGGATGGCCGCATTGGCGCCATACGCGCAGCGCTGGAAATGGCGGGATATCAAGATGTTGCAATCCTATCTTACAGTGCAAAATATGCCAGCAGTTTCTATGGCCCGTTCCGTGATGCGGTGGGGGCATCAGGCGCACTGAAGGGCGATAAGAAAACCTATCAGATGAACCCCGCCAACCGCGCCGAAGCCTTGCGCCTGATTGAACGCGATCTGCGCGAAGGGGCTGATATGGTGATGATCAAGCCGGGAATGCCCTATTTGGACATCTGCCGCGAGGTGAAGGACGCCTTTGGCGCGCCGACCTATGCCTATCAGGTTTCGGGCGAATATGCGATGATTGTGGGGGCGGCTGAACGCGGCTGGATCAATGGCGAGGCGGCCATGATGGAAAGTCTTTTGTGTTTTAAACGCGCGGGTTGCGATGGGATCCTCACCTATTTCGCCCCCGCTGCCGCGCGGATTTTGGGCGCAAAATAGGCGAAGGCTTGCGGGCGGGTCACGGCGGGCATGACAGAGGACATGACAGCGCGGCGCTGATCGGTTATAGTGATTACGACAGGCCGCAGAGCCTGCACAACATGGAGGCAGCGATGGCAGTTTCACTCTCAATGGCTACACTTTCTCGGCGCGCATTTGTCGCCAGCAGCTTGGCGGTTTTGGCAGGTTGCGGCGCAAGCGTCGACAGCAACGGCGTGGGCGGGCAAGGCGCAGCCCAGATCGACGCGCGGGTCAAGTCCACGCGCGGCTATTTGTCCAGCAACTTTCCGGGCACAGTCGATTTGGAAAACCGCGCGGCAGGCGTTTTGATTATGCCGCTGGTCACGGAGGCGGGATTTGGCGTGGGCGGCGGATACGGGCGCGGCGCGCTGCTGATCAAAGGCGTGACGGTAGATTATTACGCCGCAGCCAAGGCCAGTTTTGGTATTCAAATTGGCGCACAGCAATATGGCCATGCGCTGTATTTCATGGATGATGCGGCGCTTGCGCGGTTTCGGCAGGGGTCTGGCTGGGCGGCAGGGGCCGATTTGCGCTATGCCACACCAAAAGAAGGGGCAGCCGTGGGCCGCGATACCACCGAAATCGGCGCGCCCGTTGAGGCATTTGTGTTTGCCCAGCAAGGGCTTATTGCAGGGGCAACCCTTTCGGGTTTGAAATACACGCGGATCATTCCGTAAACCTAGTCTCGTAGGCGGCGGATGAGGGAAGATGTATCGCCCCGCCCGCCGCCCATCAGTTGCACATCTTTGTAAAACTGATCGACCAGCGCCGTCACAGGTAGGCGCGCGCCGATTTTATCGGCCGTGGCCAGACAAATCCCAAGGTCTTTGCGCATCCAATCTACGGCAAAGCCGAAATCATAGCGGTCGTCCAGCATGGTTTGGTGGCGGTTTGCCATTTGCCAAGACCCCGCCGCGCCTTGGGAAATCACCTCGACCACCGCCGCACCATCAAGGCCCGCCTTCATGCCAAAGGCCAGCGCTTCGGACAGGCCTTGCATCAGCCCTGCGATGCAAATTTGGTTCATCATTTTGGCCAGTTGCCCCGCCCCAGATGGCCCCAAATGGCGGCAAATGCGCGCGTAGGCGGCCATAATGGGTTCGGCGCGGCCGTAATCTGCCGCCTCGCCGCCGCACATGATGGAAAGCTGGCCATTTTGCGCGCCGAGCTGCCCGCCCGATACGGGCGCATCTACAAAACCGATACCGGCGGCGCGCGCAAGTTCCGCCAACTCGCGCGTGACGGTGTCTGACACTGTGGTGTGGTCGATAAACAGCGCGCCCGCAGACATCCCCGCAAAAGCACCGTTTGGCCCAAGGCACACTTCGCGCAGATCATCATCATTGCCCACGCAGGCCAGCACAAAATCTGCGCCCTGCGCGGCCTGTGCGGGGGTGTCTGCCATAGCGCCGCCATGCACAGCACTCCAAGCCTGCGCCTTGTGCGCGCTGCGGTTATACACAGCCACCTGATGGCCCTTGGCCGCCAAATGCCCTGCCATCGGCCCACCCATTACGCCTAGGCCCAAAAACGCCAATTTTGCCATGTCTGCCCTGCCCTTTATTGCCCATCGCTTGGTTATCCTTTAGAACGCCGCCACGCACCCGCGTCAAGGATTGCACAGAAAGACCCCCCGATGATTTTCGCTCTGCGTTGGCTGTTTCGCCTGATCTTTGCCGCCATGGTTCTGGGCGCATTGGGGGCGGTGCTGATGGTTTATATCTTGGGCCGATCGATCCCAGATTATGAGGAAGATTTCACCGTGGCGGGCATCACTGCGCCCATTGAAATTTTGCGCGACAGCCATGCCATTCCGCGCATTTCGGGGGCGTCAGAGGCAGATATTTTCTACGCCTTGGGCTTTGCCCATGCGCAAGATCGGCTGTGGCAAATGACAATGCTGCGCCGCACTGCCCAAGGACGTTTGTCCGAAACTTTCGGCACGCGCACTGTGCCCATAGACGAAATCCTGCGCCGCCTTGATCTGTACGGTTCGGCGGTGGATTCGGTCGCTGTGCAAGATGCACAAACACGCAGCGCGCTGGATGCCTATGCAAATGGGGTGAATGCGTGGATCGAGCAGGTCAATTTGGGCGCACGTGGGCGCGGCGCACCCGAGATGTTTTTGTTACCAACCGCTATCGCGGCATGGTCGCCCGCCGATTCGATTGCTGTGATCAAACTGATGGCGATGCAACTGTCTGGGCAGATTGATACCGAGGTGACCCGCGCCAAGCTGTCTGCCCTGCTGCCAGCCCCGCGCCTGAAAGATATTTTGCCCGATGATCCGACCAAGGCCACGGGCGGCTTGCCCGACTTTGCATCGCTGATGGGCGCGCCTTTGCCAGCCCCCACCCAAACCGCAAGCCTGTATGATATGCCCCTTGCCCCCTTTGCGCGGCGCGATTTTGCAGGGGCCTCGAACGCCTGGGCGGCCGAGGCCAGCATTGCTGCGGCGGGCGGCAGCCTTTTGGCCAATGATCCGCATTTGGGGCTGACGGCCCCGTCGATTTGGTATTTGGCGCAGTTGAACCTGCCAACAGGGCCAATCATTGGGGCCACTATTCCAGGTATGCCCTTGATGCTGCTGGGGCGGTCTGATGCGCTGGGCTGGGGCCTAACCTCGGCCTATGTGGATGATTTGGATGTGGTGATCGAAAAGGTCAACTCGGCCAATCCAGACGAGTATATGCGCGGCGGGGTAGCAAAGCCCTTTATCACCAGCCAAACCTTGTTGAATGTCAAAGATCAGGCGACGATAACCCTTACGCTGAGGTCAACAGATGCAGGGCCAGTGCTGCCGCCAGATGCCTTTGATCTGGGCACGATCACCCCGCCCGGCCATGTGGCAGCCGTGCAATGGACAGCGCTGTCGCGGCAAGATACGTCCATGTCGGCCGCAATGGGCCTGATGCGCGCGCAAAGCATCGCTCAGGCGATTGAGGCGGGCAGCCGCTTTATCGCGCCGGCGCAAAACCTGTTTCTGGCCGACCGCACCTCAGTCGCGATGCAGGTCATTGGGGCTATTCCGCGCCGTGACGCGGCCCACCAAACCCAAGGCCGTATGCCAGCACCTGGTTGGGACGGCGCGAATATCTGGACGGGCATTATGCCCTACACGGATAACCCGCATTACGGCAGCGCCCCTTCTGGCAGCCCCGTTTACGGAAATCGGGC
>CAMAWZ010000160.1 GCA_945861995.1 Pseudorhodobacter antarcticus | reverse complement strand
CTTGACGCAGCTGAGCGGCTTGACCGCGCGCGCCAGCGGTTACGTTGTTGGCATAGGCATCAGCCTCTTTTTCCAGACGGTCACGTTCCTGCTGGGCGGCCTGCACCTCGCGGAATGCGTCGATCACTTCGGCGGGCGGGTCGGCGCGGTCAAAGTTGACGCGGATCACCGCAATGCCCGAATTGTAGCTATCAAGTGTAGATTGCACCGCCGTCTGCAAATCGGTGGCGATCACGCCGCGATCGCGGTTCAGCACGGGGGCCAGTTCGCTGCGCGCGATAATGTCGCGCATGGCAGATTCGGACACGGCGCGGATCGTGTCTTCGGGATCGGCCAAGTTAAACAGATATTTGGAAGGATCGTTGATGTTCCAGACCACTTCAAACTGAATATCGACGATGTTCTGATCGCGCGTCAGCATCAGGCCATTGTCCATTTCGCCATTCGCGCCCGACCCAATAACCGTGCCGCGTTGGCGTGTGGTTTGCACGATTTCCGCAGTGACCAGCGGCCAAGGGGCAAAGTTTAGACCTTCGACACCCATGCCGCTGAATTTACCCAAAAACAGCTCGACGCTGCTCTCTTCGGGTTTGACGGTGTAAAATGACATAAAGCCCCAAGCCGCCACGGCCAAAAGACCGCCCAGCGCAAGGCCCCGTTTGCTAAACAGCGGGTTCATATCGCCGCCACCCTCGCCGCCCGTGCGGTTGGCGCCGCCGCGACCGCCCATCAGAACGCGCAGTTGTTCTTGGCCGCGCTTCATCAGCTCGTCAATTTCAGGCATTTGGCCAGGCTCGTTTGGCCTGCGCGGTGGGGGGCGATTGGCCCCGTTCGTGCCGCGATTGTCGCCATCGCCGCCGTTTCCGCCGCCGCCTGCACCCCAAGGGCCGCCATTTCCTGCCATTCACTTACCTCATATATGTCAAATCGTATTGGTCGTGCGGTCAAATCCGCCTTGGGTTTCATGTGGGGTCGCGCGCGGTTAAATCAAGCGGCCCTGTGCCAAAATTCTTAGGCGTTGCCGACGCTGCGGGTGGGTTTGCGCATGGTGACCAGTTCTTCGGCAACGGTTGGATGCACTGCGACAGTTGCATCAAAATCAGCCTTGGTTGCGCCCATTTTCACGGCAATTGCGGCAAGCTGGATCATCTCGCCCGCCCCCTCGCCCACGATGTGGCAGCCCAGAACGCGCTGGGAGACGCTATCCACAATCAGCTTCATCAGCATTCTGTCATTGCGCCCCGCGAACAGGGTTTTCATCGGGCGAAAGCTGGCGGCATAGACATCGCAGCGCCCCTGCGCTGCTGCCTGTTCTTCGGTCAGCCCCACGCTGCCCAGTTCGGGCGTGGTGAACACGGCGCTGGCGACATCGCGATGGTCGGCTTTGGTGGGCACGCCGCGAAACACGGTATCGGCAAAGGCGTGACCTTCCCGAATGGCGACGGGGGTTAGGTTGATGCGATCAGTCACATCGCCCACGGCAAAGATCGATGGCACGGCGGTTTGGCTGTAATCATCGACCACAATCTGCCCGCGCGGGCCAATTTCAACGCCCAAAGCGTCCAGCCCCAGCCCCGCGACATTGGGAATGCGCCCCGTGGCATACAGAACCAAATCCGCAGCCAGACTGCCGCCTGATTTCAAGGCCGCCTCAATGCCGCCTGCACCGCGCGTTAGCGCCGTGATTTCGGCATTCAGGCGAATATCAATGCCGCGCGCGGCCATCGCCGCCGCCAAATGATCGCGCGCCTCGCTGTCAAAGCCGCGCAAAATTGCGTTCCCGCGATAGGCCAGCGTCACCTGCACCCCAAGCCCGTGCAGCAAGGATGCAAATTCGCAGGCGATATAACCGCCGCCGACCACCAAGGCGCGCTTTGGTAGATGATCCAGATGAAACATCTCGTTCGATGTTACAGCCAGATCTGCGCCCTCGATATTTGGAACAAAGGGACGCCCGCCTGTGGCAATAAGGATATGCTTGGCGCTGATATGGCGGCCATCGGCAAGCAGTACTTGATGCGCGCCCGATACGGTGGCGCGGGTGTCAAGTACCTGCACGCCCGCATTTGCCAAAGTGCCCCGATAGGCTGTTTCCAGCCGCGTCAGCTCTGCCTCGAGTTGGCTGCGAAAGCGCGGCCAATCGAACGCGCCCGCCCGCACGTCCCAGCCATAGGCGCGAGCATCTTCGATTTGCGCGGGAAATGCGCCCGCATAGACCATCAGCTTTTTGGGCACACAGCCGCGAATAACGCAGGTGCCGCCCATGCGCGATTCTTCGGCCAGACCCACCTTTGCCCCGCCTTCGGATGCTGCGATGCGCGATGCGCGCACGCCGCCCGACCCGCCGCCAATGACAAACAGGTCAAAGTCAAAAGGTGCGGGATCAGTCATCTAGGTTTGAAAAGATGTTGTCGCTGGGCGAAAACTGAATGTGACCATCGGTTTCCGAGCCTGCGTTAATGTCGCGCACTGTCACGCGGCCATCGCCGTGGCCGATGACCAAAATATCGCAGATGTCGATGAACAGGCCATTTTCCACCACGCCTGGAATTTGGTTTAAAATCAGGGCCATCTGGCGCGGGTTTCCAATGCGGCGCAGATGCAGATCAAGAATATAGTTCGATTCGTCTGTGACAAGCGGGCGGTCGCCATTCATACGAACAGTCACTTCGCGCGCCAAAACATCCAGCGATTCCAGCGTTTCTTCGACCAAGGCTTTGGTGGTTTGCCAGCCAAAGGGGATAACCTCGATAGGCAGTGGAAACGCGCCAAGCTGCTGCACTTCCTTAGCGGCATCGGCGATGACGATCATCTGATCTGATGCGGTGGCCACGATTTTCTCTTGCAGCAGCGCCGCGCCGCCGCCTTTGATCAGGGCAAGGTTTTGATCCACCTCGTCGGCGCCGTCGATGGTGATATCGAGCCATTTCGCCTCGTCCAGCGAGACGACCTTGATGCCCACTGCGCGTGCCAATTCGGCAGTGCGGGTGCTGGTGGGCACACCCACGATCTTCAGACCTTCTTCGCGCACCCGCTCGCCCAGACAGCGCACCATCCATGCAGCCGTTGACCCCGTGCCAAGCCCCACTTTCATACCGTTTTCGATAAAACCGACGGCCCGCTTTGCGGCCACAAATTTGGCTTTATCGATGGGGGAAAGATCGGCTGCCATGTTACACCCTTGATGCAATTTCACCTTGTATAATCAATGCTGCGCGCAGGGGCTAGGCGGAAAATGCCTTTGGCAGGCTGTGCGTAGGTTGGGATTGCAGCGGCGCGCTGCGTGTTGGGATTGCAGCGGGGCGCTGCTTGCGGCAATGTGCACACGTATGCACCTTTGGGAGGGGATGATGTACCGCTTACACGGCCTTTATGATTGGGGATCGCTTGTGGTCCATATGGCGCTAGAGGAAATCGGCGCGCCGTTTGAATTTGTGATGCATGACCCAGCGCAGGGCGATTTGACCCGACCAAGCTATCTTGCCCTGAACCCCTTTGGACTTGTGCCCGTTTTAGAGACGCCAGACGGGCCCCTGTTTGAAACAGCCGCTATTCTGCTGTATTTGGCAGATCGTCACGCGGCCTTGGCGCCGGCCCCAACTGCGCCCGAACGCGGGGCGTTTTTGGTCTGGCTTGCGGTGGTGTGCCAACAACTGCACCCTGCGGTTTTGCAATTGATCCACCCCGAACGTTTGCTGGGCGAAGAGGCGCAGCGCGCCGTGGCCGACGCCACCCATCGCAGGCTATTGAATATTTGCGCCAAGCTGGATGCCCGCGCGCAGCAGGGCGATTGGTGGTTTTCCGCCGCGCAACCTTCAATCCTGTCGCTTTATATCGCGATGCTGCTGCGCTGGGCGCGGGGCTTGCCGCCGTATCGTGAACACGCGCTGTCTTTGGCAGATTATCCTGCCTTGCAGGCAATGATACAGGCGCTGGAATTGCGCGCGCCTATTGCCCGCGTCTTGGCGCGCGAGGGGCTTAGCGCGGCCACGCCAAACCCGCTGTCAGCCCCGCTTTATGAAGGCAGCTAAAGGGTCGCTATTGCGCGCAAGGGGTCGCAAATGATGTGCAGATCGGGGCGTTTTGCGGCAGGATGGGCCGATTATTCGGTATCGCAGGACGCGACATGCTAGGCCACGGCTATATTCTGCACTATGCGCCCGACAATGCCTCGCTGATTGTGCGGCTTGCGCTGCTGGAACTGGGCCTGCCATTTCAAACGCGTCTGGTTGACCGCACTGTGCGCGCGCAAGACAGCGCGTCCTATCGCGCGCTTGCCCCCACGGGGCTGATCCCCGCGCTGGATATGGGCGATCAAGTGATGTTTGAAACGGGGGCGATCCTGCTGGCGTTGGCAGATCGCGCGCCGCAGCAGCACAGAGGCAAATTGTTTCCCGCCCCAGATGCCCCCCAACGCGGGGATGCGTTGAAATGGCTGTTTTTTATGGCAACCACCCTGCACGCCGATTGCAGATTACATTTCTATCCAGACCAATATGCAGGCCAATCCCCTGCCCCGCCCGATTTTTGCGCTGCCACGCGCGCGCGCCTTCTGGGGCATATGGGCCTGATCGAAGGGGCCGCGCGCGCGCAGCCTGATTTATTCTGGCACGATGGTGCGCATGACTGCCCCAGCCTGCTGGCCCTTTATACGCTGCCCCTCACCCGCTGGCTGCGGCTGTATCCTGAAGGGCAAAAGCCTTGGCTGGATTTGGCTGACTTCCCCTGCCTTTATGCCTTGGCGGGCAAGTTGGAGACGCGCGGCAGCGCCCAGCAAGCCGCCCAAGACGAAGGCCTTGGCCCCACGCCCTTTACTGCACCAACCTTGCCCAACCCGCCCGAGGGTAGCCCGACCTAATCCTTGCACCTGACCTCACCCCCACACCCCGCCTAACCCCAAAAGGAGCGCACATGTTTCTATCGGTCTTTGATATGTTCAAAATCGGGGTTGGCCCGTCATCTTCGCACACAATGGGGCCAATGGTGGCGGGGGCGCGGTTTTTAGACGCCCTGCGCGCCCTGCCCTTTGCGGTGCATGGTCTGCGCGCCAGCCTGCATGGCAGTTTGGCCTTTACGGGTAAGGGCCATGCGACGGACCGCGCCACAATTTTGGGCCTTGCGGGGTTTGAACCTGCCACATATGACGCAGCGCGCGCCGAGGCGGTGCTGGCGCAGATTGCGGACACCAAAACCATCACGCCGCAGGGGATGGGCCCGCTGACCTTTGACCCCGCGCGCGATTTGATTTTTGATTATGGCCCCGCGCTGGCGGGCCATGCCAATGGGATGATCCTGTCAGCGCTGGACGCGCAGGGCGATGTGATTTTCACCGAAACTTATTATTCCATTGGCGGGGGCTTTGTGCTGTCTGCAGCCGAGCAGGCCAACGCCAAATCCGCCAAAGCCACGGCGCGCGCCAATGTGCCCTATCCGTTTGAAACCGCGGATGAGATGCTGGAAATGGCGGCCAATTCGGGCAAATCTATTGCGGCGATGAAGCGGGCAAATGAACTGCGCTATAGGTCCGAGGCTGATTTGGATGCAGGCATTGCCCGCATCTGGGATGTGATGAACGCCTGCATCTCGCGCGGGATGGAAGGCACGGGCATTCTGCCAGGCGGGCTGAACGTGCGCCGCCGCGCGCGCGGTATTCATGAGGCGCTAAAGGCCGAAGCAGGGCTGAATATGACCCCGCCCCATACCATCAACGATTGGATGAGCCTGTATGCGATGGCCGTGAACGAGGAAAATGCCGCAGGCGGACAGGTTGTCACCGCGCCAACCAACGGCGCGGCAGGCGTGGTGCCTGCGGTGTTGCGTTACTATCTGGATCATGTCCCCACTGCACGGGCGGGGCGCATTCCCGATTTTCTGCTGACGGC
>CAMAWZ010000159.1 GCA_945861995.1 Pseudorhodobacter antarcticus | reverse complement strand
AAATATCCTGGGGGTGAGCGAAGCGAGGGGGCAAAGTCCCCTATCTCTGCGCCACTTTCCAATCCGCTGCCATCACAGGCTGCAAATTCGACTTTGCCAGCCGCTGGCCCAAGATATGATCCGCCGCCTTTTCCCCTACCATAATCGACGGCCCATTCAAATTGCCGTTGGTCACTTGCGGGAAAATGCTGCTATCGGCCACGCGCAGGCCGTCCACGCCAATCACACGGCAGTCAGGGTCAACCACCGCACCCGCATCATCCGCCCGCCCCATCCGCGCCGTCCCGCACGGGTGATAGGCACTTTCGGCGTGATCGCGGATAAACGCGTCAATCTCTGCGTCGCTTTGCACCCCCGCGCCGGGCTGAATCTCGCTTTTCACATGGGCGCGCATGCTTGGCATTTCAAAAATCTCGCGCGTCAGGCGCACCGCGCGGCGGAAATCGCGCCAGTCGCTGTCTTGAGACATATAGTTAAACCGAATAACTGGCGGCGCGTTCGGATCGTTCGAACGCAAACTAACTCGCCCGCGCGAGGCGGATCGCATCGGCCCCGTATGCACCTGAAACCCATGCCCCGCAGCGGACGCCTTGCCATCATAGCGCACGGCGATGGGCAGGAAATGATACTGAATATCGGGGTATTCCACCCCCTTGTCAGACCGAATAAAGCCGCAGGCCTCAAACTGGTTGCTCGCCCCCAGCCCTTTGCGGGTAAAAAGCCACTGCGCGCCAATCATCGCCTTGCCCCACAGGTTCCAGTATTTATAAATGGTAATCGGCTGCACTGACGCAAACTGCATATAGATTTCAAGATGGTCTTGCAGATTGCCGCCCACACCTGCGCGGTCTGCCACCACCTCAATGCCGTGATCTTGCAAATGCGCCGCAGGGCCAATGCCCGACAGCATCAGCAGTTTGGGCGTATTCAGCGACGAGGCCGCCAAAATCACTTCCGCCCCAGCAAGCACAACTTCGACCGCGCCCTTTCGCGCAACTTCCACCCCCACAGCGCGCCGCCCGTCCATCACAACACGGCGGGCAAAGGCGCGGATCAGGCGCACGCGCCCCGTGGCAATGGCGGGGCGAAGATAGGCCTTCGCGGCAGACCACCGCTCGCCTTGGTAAATCGTGGCTTCCATCGCGCCAAAGCCTTCTTGCTGCGCGCCATTGTAATCGGGGGTCACAGGATAACCCGCCTGCCGCCCTGCCTCAATAAAGGCTTCAAACAGCGGGTTTTTCCGCGGCCCGCGCGTGATGTGCAACGGGCCATTTGTGCCACGATAGGCAGTATCAGTGCCCGCATCCGCCGCGCCGTGCCAATGCTCCATCCGCTGAAAATAGGGCAGCACATCGGCATAGGCCCAGCCCTGCGCGCCCATGCCGTCCCATGTGTCAAAATCGCGGGCATGGCCGCGCACATAGACCATGCCATTGATACTGCTTGATCCGCCAATCACCCGCCCGCGCGGCGTGACCAACTGGCGGCCGCCCAAATGTGGCTCTGGCTCCGACTTTAGGCCCCAATCATACGTGGCCATATTCATTGGATAGGACAGCGCGGCAGGCATTTGGATGAACGGGCCCGCATCACTGCCACCCTCTTCAATCACCACCACCGATTTGCCCGCCATCGCCAAACGGTACGCCAGCGCCGACCCCGCACTGCCCGATCCAACGATCACATAATCTGCAACAGCCTCGCTCATGCGTCACCTTTCGCTAATTCTGCGGCCAGATAATCCATCGCAGTGCGCACTGCCGCCGCCCCATCAGGCGCGCCTATTTTCAGCGCCTCGCGCAGATAAAGCCCGTCAATCAGCGCCCCAAGGCCCGCTGCAATGCTGCCCGCCCGCGCGCCAGCAAGCGGGCGCAGGCCCACCACCAAGTTGCTGTGCAAACGGCGCTGATAAATCGCAAGCAGCCGCTTGGCGGCGGGCAAAGATTGCGCCAAAACCCAAAAATTCAACCATGCGCCAACAACATCGCGGCGAAAGTTCATCGGCGAGAATGACGCAATCAGCACCGCGCGCACACGGCCCAGTGGCCCCTCGCTGGCCGCAATCGCGCCGCGCACTTCGGCGCCATACACCGTCATCAACTGGCGCATCGCAGCCAAAAACATCTCTTCTTTGCTGCCAAAATAATGGTGCGCCAGCGCCGATGACATCCCCGCCCGCTGCGCAATCTGCGCCACTGTCACATCCAAACTGCCTTTTTGCCCGATTTCCACAATCGTAGCGTTGACGAGCGCCGCCTTTCGGATAGGCTCCATTCCAAGTTTCGGCATTTTGCGATGGCCCCAAAGATTTTTCTTGCCAAACACAACCTGTCTGAAGTTTATTGACTCGTCAATCAAGAATAAATGGCAACCAACCACAGGGAGACCACCATGTCACGCCGCACCGCACTACTTGCAACCGCAGTTGCTTTTGCCTTTACAGGCACCGCCTATGCCGAAGGCTGCGATAAAGTTATTTTCTCGGATGTGGGTTGGACGGATATCACCGCCACCACCGCCGCAACCACACTGGTTTTGGAAGCTTTGGGATACGAGACGGAAACCAAAGTTCTGTCCGTTCCCGTCACCTACACTGGCCTTGCCGAAGGCGATGTTGATGTGTTCTTGGGCAACTGGATGCCCACGATGGAGGCAGACCTTGCCCCGCACCGCGACGCGGGCAAAGTTGAAACCGTGCGCACCAATCTGGAAGGCGCAAAATATACCCTAGCTACCAATGAGGCTGGCGCCGCACTGGGGATTAAAGATTTTAAAGACATTGCCGCCAACAAAGACGCGCTGGAAGGCAAGATTTACGGGATTGAACCTGGCAATGACGGCAACCGCATCATCTTGGACATGATCGAAGGCGGCCCATTTGGCCTAGACGGATTTGAAATTGTCGAAAGTTCCGAAGCAGGTATGCTGGCCGAAGTGGCCAACAAAGATGGCAAAGCCGCGCCGATTGTGTTTTTGGGCTGGGAACCCCACCCGATGAACGCCAACTTTAAGATGACCTACCTGACAGGCGGCGATGATTACTTTGGCCCCAACCTTGGCGGCGCGGTGGTCGATACCAACGTGCGCGCGGGCTATGTCGCGGAATGCGCCAACACAGGCAAACTGCTGCAAAACCTGTCCTTCACGCTGGCCATGGAAAATGAAATCATGGGCGCGATCCTGAATGACGGCACCGACCCGCGCGATGCCGCCAAAACATGGCTGGCCGCGAACGCTGGCGCATGGGAGCCTTGGCTGGACGGGGTCACCACCAAAGACGGCGGCGATGCTAAGGCCGCCGTGGCTGCTGCGCTGCAATAATCGGCAAATTTGCGGGGGGCAGCGCTTGCCTCCCGCAAACACCCTCAGATAAGGGGCGAAAGCGCCGATATGGACTGGATCACCGATCACAAAATTCCCGTGGGGAAACTGGCGAAATTCATCTTTGATTGGATGAAAGAGCATCTTTCAGGTTTCTTTGACCTCATCTCCATTGGAATGGAGGCGATGATCGAGGCCATACTATGGGTGCTGCAAAGCCCTAGCCCCTTTGTGATTATCGCGGCCTTAATTGCGCTGGCATGGGCGCTGCAACGCAGCTGGCGTCTGTGCATTGGCGTGGCTTTGGGATTTTTGTTCATCTTGAACCAAGGCTATTGGGAAGAAACCACCGAAAGCCTAACGCTGATCTTGTCGTCTTGCGTGGTCTGCATGGGCCTTGGCGTGCCCATTGGCATTGCAGCCGCCCATCGCCCGCGCCTATATGCAGCCATGTCGCCCGTGCTGGATTTGATGCAAACCCTGCCCACCTTTGTCTACCTGATCCCTGCGATCGTCTTCTTTGGCCTTGGCACTGTGCCAGGCCTGATTGCCACCGTGATTTTCGTGCTGCCAGCCCCTATCCGCCTGACCCAACTCGGCATATCTTCCACCCCCGTTGCCCTGATCGAGGCGGCAATTGCCTTTGGCGCAACCCCGCGCCAAAAGCTGTGGAAAGTGGAATTGCCCTATGCCCTGCCGCAAATCATGGTCGGGCTGAACCAAACGATCATGCTGTCGCTGTCGATGGTGGTGATCGCGGCGCTGGTCGGGGCGAACGGCCTTGGCGTGCCCGTGATCCGCGCGCTCAATACCGTGAACACCGCGCTTGGCTTTGAATCGGGCTTTATCATCGTGGTTGTGGCAATCCTGCTGGATCGTACTTTGCGACTGGGAGGCGGGAAATGACGAATGCCACAAACATCGCCGTGCGCTTTGACAACGTATCCATCGTGTTTGGCGATGCGCCAGATCGCGCCCTGCCCCTGATGGACCAAGGCCAATCGCGCACCGAAATTCAAGAAACCACATCCCAAGTTTTGGGCGTGCATGATTGCAGCCTAGACGTCGCGGCGGGCGAGATTTTGGTGCTGATGGGCCTGTCGGGCAGCGGAAAATCCACCCTTTTGCGCGCGGTGAACGGGCTGAACCCCGTCTGCCGTGGCCGTGTCGAGGTGTGGGATGGCGAAGCGCTGGTCGATGCGACCCATGCCGCGCCGCAAACCCTGCGCCGCATTCGTCAGCAGCACGTTTCGATGGTGTTTCAGCAATTTGGCCTGTTGCCGTGGCGCAGCGTGCGCGAAAATGTCGGCCTTGGTCTGGAACTTGCCGGCCTGTCCGAGGCCCAGCGCCGCCCCCGCGTTGATGCGCAATTGGCGCTGGTAAACCTGTCTGGTTGGGCCGACCGCAAGGTTGGCGAATTGTCTGGCGGGATGCAGCAGCGCGTCGGGCTTGCCCGCGCCTTTGCCACGCAGGCCCCGATTTTGCTGATGGACGAGCCGTTTTCCGCCCTTGACCCGCTGATCCGCGCCCGTTTGCAAGACGAACTGCTGGATCTGCAAGCCAAGCTGAAACGCACTATCATTTTCGTATCCCACGATCTGGACGAGGCGTTTAAACTGGGCAACCGCATTGCCCTGATGGAAGGCGGGCGCATCGTGCAAATCGGCACCGCGCGCGAGATTATCGCAAACCCCGTGTCCGATTATGTTGCCGATTTTGTCGCCCACATGAACCCAATGGCCGTGCTGCGCGCCGAAGATGTCATGCAGGCGGGCACGTCCAGCGGCGCTGCGATTGACGCAAATGCCCCCGTTAAACAGGCGATGGAAATGATCGCAGGCGGCGCGGGCGAATTATGCGTCATGCGCGCGGGCGCACCTGTGGGCGTGATTTCTTCTGCGCATCTGATGGCGCGGCTGGTCAAACCGCGCGGGGGTTAGTTTTGGATGCGCGTGTAATCCACCACGCCAAAGTCGCCCGCGACATCCCGCATCGATAGGGTTTTCGCGTCGACATACTCGACCTGCCAGCAGCCGTCGGCATCAGGATCATCACCCAAACGATACAGCGAAATCACTGTGCCTGTGTGGGCGGTGCCATCGGCGCAGCTATCGCCTGCGATCATGGCGAAATTTTCCCCCATCTCGTCATTCGTCCATTCTTGATATTCCATACCGATAATGCGGATGAAATACGGGGTCTGCTCGCCCACAGGTTTCCAATCGCCCTGCATCACCTGCAAATTACCTTCGTTGATGTTATCTGCCCGTTCGGCAAAGGCCAAAACCAGATCGGCGGTGGAATCGCCCATATTCTGCAACACGCCCAAGAAATTCACTGCGCTCATATCTGGCAGGCTATGCAACGCTTGCAGCGCGGCGGGGTCGCTGCCCTCCGTCGTCCACAGTGCAAACCCGCCCGAGGCAATCTGGCAGCCTGCATCATCACAGGAAATCTTCCAGCCGGTGTCGTTGATGTCTTCGGCAAAAGCGGGGGTCGCCAAGGCTGGGATGACAAGGGCCATCACAACGGCAAAAGGGGAAAGGCGCATCACATTACTCCACAAGTGAACCGCTATCCTTATCCGCGGTTTTGGTTGGCTTTTT